>JAMDDL010000018.1 GCA_023488645.1 Actinomycetota bacterium
TGATCAGCAAGCTGCCTTATTTGGTCAAAAATGCTTTAAAAAAGGTGATATAAAATCCACTTTTGGCACAGGATGTTTTTTGATGATGAATACAGGTAAGGAAAAAATAAACAGTAAAAATAATCTGCTTACAACAATTTTTTATAAATCAGATGCCGGTGAAATTTACTATGCACTTGAAGGTTCAATTTATAATGCTGGGAGTATATATCAATGGCTTAAAGAAGAAATGAATTTAATAAATGATTATAGCGAAATAGCACTTATCGGCAAAGAAGTAGGTTTCCAAAAGGATTTCTTTATTGTTCCGGCATTTACAGGATTGGGAGCACCTTATTGGGACCCTTATGCTAGAGGTTTAGCGATAGGAATTTCCAGATCTACTGGTAGAAAAGAATTTATTCGGGCTACATTGGAATCAGTTGCATATAGGACAAGAGATGTAACTATTGCTATGGAGAATGATACCGGCATTAAATTTAACAGCATGAAAATTGACGGAGGTGTTTCTAAAGACAGATTATTTTTACTGTTTATTTTTTCCTTACCTGTATTCATCATCAAAAAACATCCTGTGCCAAAAGTGGATTTTATATCACCTTTTTTAAAGCATTTTTGACCAAATAAGGCAGCTTGCTGATCACCCAACAAAGAACATACGGGTATTTCTCTTTTAAAAACTGAATCTTTTTTGGTATAACCAAATAAAGCATCCCCATAGCTTGCTTTTACATCAGGCAAGATAGATCTTGGTATATTGAAAATACTCAATAAATCATCATCCCATATAAGTGTATTTATATTAAATAAAAGAGTTCTTGATGCATTTGATACATCCGTTAAATGATTTCCTGTTAATTTAAATATAACCCAACTATCAAGAGTACCGAATGCTAAATTACTAAAATTGTTTGTACTGGAATTTGTTAAAAGCCATTCAAGTTTAGTAGCAGAAAAATACGGATCTAACATTAATCCGGTCTTAGATCTTATTAAGTCTTCACCCACTTCTTTTTTTAATTCATCACAACGTTTAGAAGTTCTTCTATCCTGCCACACAATCACGGGAGACAGCGCTTCTCCATTTCTTTTATCCCAGATTAATGTAGACTCACGCTGATTACATAACCCAAGAGCTAATATTTTTTCCGAAGTCCCTCCTAATTTATTAATTGTTTCTTTAACTACAAATTCAACAGCATTTAATATTTCATTAGCATCTTCTTCAACCCATCCTGATTCAGGATAAATTTGAGAAATCTGCTTAAAAGATTCATAAAAAATTCTTCCGTCAGTATAAAATAGTATAAACCTGATAGAAGTAGTACCTATATCTATTACCCCTATATAATTGTTATCTTCTTTTTTTTGCATAAGTCATCTTTTCCTATAAAATTTTAAAGATTATAAAAAATTATTCTTCAAAACCGAACTTATATTGCCACAACTTATACTCATCTCTTGTCTCTTTTATAATTTTTTGCATAGCTTCATTTAAAGGAACTCCTTTATCCTTTCTTTCAAGCCAAGCAAGATATTCCTTTTCTCCTGCAGTATAAATTCTGTTTTGTCCTGGTGCTTTTTTTGAATTTCTAAGCTGGCGAAGTATTTCTCCTGTGGTTTTTTTAAACTTATCCGGCTCAATAAAGCTGTTTATGTCTATTGCAATAAAGAAATGCCCGAGACGGCTTGGAACCCTGCTGCCATTTTTATCAACATCAGAAAGGCTTTTAAGAAATAAACCTGCCTGCAGTGCAGAGGATAGTATTTCTACCACTGTGGCATAACCGTAACCTTTATATCCTGCCATTTCCTCACCTATGCCACCAAGCGGGGTAAGCGCACATTCTCCTTTATTCAAGCCTTTAAGAACCTCAGCAGCATTAGTTCTTGTATTTCCCGTCTGATCAATTACCCAGCCCGGAGGCAATTCTTTTCCTTCCCGTTCATATAGTTCAATTTTGCCTCTTTGAGTAATGGAGGTTGCACAGTCTATAACGAAAGGAAAGGCTTCATCTGTTGGCATCCCGAATACCAGCGGATTTGTTCCAAGCATATTTTCTACGCCAAATGTTGGAGCTATTGAAGGTCTTGCATTTGTGCCTGTTATGCCTATCATATTTTCTTTTGCAGCCATAATTGCGTAATATCCTGCAAAACCATAATGAGTGGAATTTCTTACTGTTACCATGCCCAGTCCATATTTTTTTGCTTTTTCGATTGCCATTTGCATGGATTTTTGACCTATTACATGACCCATACCATTATGTCCGTCTACAACTGCAGTCGTCGGACCTTCCCTGATGATTTCAAACTCGGTAACAGGTTTTTGCAATCCCGCATTTATTCTGTCAATATATATAGGTCTGAACCTGCCAACACCATGGCTGTCAATTCCTCTTTTATCTGCTTCTATTAAAACTTCAGCACATATCCGTGCGTCCTCTTCAGGTACACCTGCTTTAATAAAGACATCAACCATAAATTGCTGCATCTTATCAAAAGGCTCGTATGCAATATTTGGATTCCCGGCTGTATTGTTTGTATTTTCTTTACCCATTCTGCTCTCCTATTTAATATGAGTATGCAAATATCTTTTGTTTATTTTTTAATAATTTTTCCAAATTCTTGGTAGAGTTTCTTTATATAATTAATAGATTGACCTGTATGAAGATTAAATATTTCATTTTCTGCTGTAAGAAAGTCTTCTATATGGCTTTCTATTTTAGGTGGTACAAATTCCATTGTAATATAACCTTTGTATTTAATATTAATCAGGGCTTGCAACAATGAACGAAAATCTATATGTCCAAACCCTGCTGCTTCACGATTACTGTCAGCAATATGTACATGTATTAATTGGCTGGCAGCTCTTTTTATCTCCTCTGCAATGGACATCTCTTCAATATTCATATGAAATGAATCAACCATCACACCAACGTTTTCCAAATCCACTTCATTTCGCAGTTTTAGAGATTGACTAATCTTGTTAATAAGATAAGTTTCATACCTGTTTAGAGCTTCGATAGCAAGCTGCACCCCTAGACCTGCTGCAAATTGTCCAATATTATGGATGCTTTCACATGCAAGCCGCCATTCTTCATTAAACGGAGCGGTTGGACTTTTTTTCCCCACTGGAGACGGAACAACTATGACAATTTTAGCTCCCAGTTCGCTTGCAAATACAACACAATCTTTTACATAGCGTATTGCATTCTCACGTACTGATGGATCTATATTAGAGAGATCTCTATCGAGAGTGTAAATACCACATATGGAAGATGCTTCCAGTCCATGACTTTTAAGCAAGCTTCTGACAAATTTAACTTTTAAGCTATAGGGCTCACCCACCAATTCAACCCCATCATAGCCAAAGTGAGCAATACGCTCAATGCTCGCCTCCAACGGCTCCTGGCCGTATATTCCCTCATTTACGCTGTATTTTAACATTAAGTCACCTCTATTCTAATATTGTAATAATCAATTAATTATATTGTCTATAACTACTTTTTCTTATTAGCTTCTTCATTAAAAAGACATTTTTTCAAAAACTCTACAGCTTTTTTAAAACCCTCATCAACAGACATGAGAGTATCCTCATGTTCGATGCTAAGAACATAATTATACCTAAAAGTTACAAGAGAGCTTATAATAGCCTTCCATTTTTCATATCCCATTCCATACCCTATGGTTCTAAAAACCCAGGATCTATTGGAGACATCAGTATATGGCTTTGCATCAAGAACACCATTTAGTGAGGTGTTGTAGGAATCAATATAAACATCCTTCGCATGAACATGAAAAATTATATTATGTTTACCAAGTGCTCGTATAGCAATAATAGGATCAATACCCTGCCATAGAAGGTGGCTGGGATCAAAGTTAGCTCCTATTGCCGGTCCGACCGCTTCACGTAATTTCAATAGCGTTTCAGGGTTATAAACCACAAAACCCGGGTGCATTTCAAATGCGATCTTTTTAATGCCATGATTTTCTGCAAATTTTACTTCTTCGATCCAATAAGGAATGACCTTATTTTCCCACTGCCACTTCAGTATCTTCGGGAAATCATCTGGCCAAGCACAGGTAACCCAGTTTGGATAAATAGCCTTTTCTGAGTCTCCGGGACACCCGGAAAATACACAGATAGTTTCCACACCCAATTTCTCAGCAAGTAGTACCGTTTTTCTCCATATATTGTGTGAATTATGAGCAAACTTTCGATTCGGGTGTAATGGATTTCCATGACAACTAAATGCACTAATTATTAATCTACGGTCTGATATGGCACGAATAAATCTTTTTATTTTAATGCCATCTCTAAGCAGCTTATCAGGATTACAATGAGCATTCCCAGAATAATTTCCGGTACCTATCTCAACTGCCTCCAGACCATGCTCAACTACCCTATCAAGAACTTCTTCGAGGGGTAATTTTTGGAACAATACTGTGAAAATACCTATCTTCAACATAACCTCCATAGTTGTTTAATAAGAAAATTTATCCAGTTCAGCTCTATCAACAAAGCCTAATCAGCTTTAAATAAACTCAATAAAAGAAATTTTCACTGATAGCTTTCTGGCTTTTACTTCATTGATAATCAAATAGTACCTTGACTGCTGTTTCTGGATTTTTATCAATAAATTGATAAGCTTCTTTTGCTTGTGAATATGGAAAACGTCTACTAACCATCGGGTCTGTAATCAGTTGCCCATTTTCTAATAAACATAAGGCAGTTTTTTCTATCCTTTTCAAGTCCCACATAGGATAACATCGGTGTGGCATACCCCATACTGGCATACTGGAAACCATGGTCACCCTGTTGTGATGCCACTCTGCCCCGAGCTGGAGATTGTGACAGTCTCCTTTAAAATAGCTTGCAGTTACCATTAGCCCTCCTACATGAATGCTTCTAATGGCATCCTGTAAAGCTTTATAATCCCCTGAAAGATCAATAGCAACATCTACACCTTTATTATCAGTTAATTTCTTGATTTCAAGTCCGACATTACACAGGTTAGCATTAAATACTTCATCTGCACCAAACTGACGTGCTAACTCCAAGCGATTTGCAAGCACATCCACTACAAAGACGCATTTAGCTCCATTCATCCTGGCGATTTGCAATGCTAGTAAACCAATAGCACCGAGCCCAAATATTGCAATTTTATCGCCTACTTTGATCTGAGCATCGTGCACCGCCTGAAGAGCAAAAATTGTAGGATCAGTAAAAAGAGCTGTCTCCGGCTTCATTCCTTTATCAAGTAAATACAAGTCATCTTCTTTAACTACATTAGTTGGTCGATGAGGCATACCACCATGCACCCAGTCGCCTATTTTCAATCTTTTAACTGCTGATCCAGTTTCAATTATATCTCCTACTAGCCATGAGCCTAAGTTCAAAGGATAAAAACTTTTATCCTTTCTTATTCGAAAAATACGTAGCTCAGGATCGAACTCTTTCTCAAGAAATGGAGTAATCCCAGAATATAGCGCCATTTCAGTCCCATGTTTAATACCACTTACCAATGACCGAACTCGTACTTCGTCTGGTTTTAATGGTGGTTCTATATAATCACGAAATTCGATTGTTTTGGGAGCAGTTACTAAAAATTCCTTAGGCATATTTATCCTTTCATAATTCATAATTATCCTTTGATTGCGCCGGCAGTCAATCCTCGTATAAACTGCCGTTGAAAAATAACAAAAACTATCATCAATGGTAAAGTCGCCATAGTCACACCGGCAGCAACTAAACCATAATTAGTTGTATAACGTCCTGAGAAGAACATTAACCCAAGAGCAATTGGACGAAGTGATTCATCATTTAAGAACACGAGAGGCATAAGAAAGGCATTCCATGTCCACATAAATTGAAAGACCAGCAAAGTTGATATAGCAGGTCCTGCGAGAGGTAACATAATCTTGGAAAAAACTTCAAACTCATTACAACCATCTACACGTGCTGCATCTATCAATTCAGACGGCAGGCTTCGGAAAAAAGCTTGCATAAGAAAGATCCCGAAAGGTAACCCTAGTGTTGTCGCCGGTAATATCATTGCCCAGTATGTACCAAAAAGCTTGAGTGCTCTAACGGTGTAATATAGGGGGATCATAATAGTTTGGAAAGGAACCATAAGTCCCAGAAGAAAAATATAAAAGAATATCTTCGACCCTACAAATTTAAGCTTGCCAAAAGCATACCCTGCCATACAGGATAGGGAAACAACAAAGAAAACCGTGGGTAAGGTTATGATAAAAGTATTACCCAAATACCTATTAAAACGCCCGACTGTCCAAGCTTTAGCTAAGTTCTCCCAATGAAATACTGTTGGTAACGCAAAGGGGTCTTTGAAAATTTCTGATGATGATTTTAAAGCTGACATCCATATTACAAGAATTGGAGCTATTGCAAAGATGGCAAATAAAATAAGGACTATATACTTTAAACTATTTTCAATGAATTTTTTCATTTACATATCGTTCCTTTCCCTGAACTTCAGGAAAACGTAAGAAGATGACAAAGAAAGGAATGTCATTACCATACATAAAGCTGATCCATATCCTATCGAATTGAGTTGAAATGATTGTTTGTAAGTATAAGTAGCAATCAATTCTGTACTATTAGCAGGACCACCATGAGTCATAATAAAAACAATATCAAAAACATTGAAACCGCCGATCATTGTATACACAACAATCATTGTGAGCACATGGTTTAATTGGGGTATAGTTACATGAATAAGTTGTTGCCAAGAGTTTGCACCATCGCATCTAGCAGCATCATGTAACTCAAGATTCACATTCTGCAAACCTGCCAGTAAAACTACTACACAAAATCCAAAATAACTCCAGATTGCAGCAATTAATACCATATATATAGCAAGGTTGGGATCCCCCAACCAACCCCGGCTTAAAGAACTAAGGCCAATTATATCTAGAATCCGGTTTAGCATACCAAAGATAGGATTATACATCCAGCCCCAAATAATACCAACAATAACTGGTGAAAGTATAACTGGCATAAAATATACAGTACGGAAAAAAGTTCTTCCCTTCGTATTCCCGCCCCATAATAAAACAGCTAATATTAGTCCGATAACAATCGGCACAATAGTTCCAATAATCACCCAGATGACATTATGAGACAGTGAAGTCCACATTAGATGGTCTCTAACCATTCTGATGTAATTGTTTAATCCTAAGAATTTCTTTTGGGGATCAACACCATTCCAATTAGTCAGACTTAAGTATACTGTACCTGCAAAAGGATAGATAAAAAAAATAGCATATAATAATAAAGCTGGTGATATAAATAGATACCCTGTCTTATTTAGATAAACCCATTTCTTTATAGAATAAAAATTTGAATTTAAAATTTTTTTTGCCATATTTTCATTAACTAAGTAATAATTATAAAAAGCTTTTTTAAAGGGTAAGAATAATTAAATTTTTCTCACCCTTTAATATTATTTTTAATATAATAAATAACTAAATAACAAAATAACTAACTTTCACTATTTGCCCTTATCAGCTTCCCATGCTGACTGGAGCTCTTTGATTAGCACTTCCGGTGTCTTTTTCCCCAACAGAACTGCCTGGTATCCATCTGCTTGAGTATTATTAAACTGATCCCCAGCAAGAACATCAATATTATACCCTAATGGTACCCCTGACACAGCATTAACTGCAAATTTCATCAATGGCGAAAGATTTAAACCCTCGGTATTAACTATAATAGGTGGGATAATAGACATGTTCTCAAGCCACATTTTAGCATTTTCTTCAGAGAATAAATAATCCAAAAATTTAATTGCTTCTACAGGATTAGCAGTTTTTGAGGAAATAAAATATCCTGAACCCAGACCTCCCGGAGGAAGAATTGGTTTCCCTTCTATAGACGGGAAAAAGAAAAAGCCGGTTTCAAAATCTTTTGCATTAGCAGTTATCTCACTGATCAGCCATGTGCCTGTCATATGCATTGCAGCCTTACCTGAATAGAAAACTGCATTCCCATCTTCGTATTTAATTGCAGTTGTATCGCTCAGGAAATAACCAGCCTTATTCATATCAACAAAAAAGATCTGGATTGCTTTAATAAAGTCGGGATCATTCCAAGTTCCTTCATCAAAGAGTACTCTATCTAATTTTTCTTTGCCTGCAATGTTATTTGCCATAATGCTGAATTGGTGATAAGCAGGCCATTTGTCTCCGTCAGCAAAAGCAATGGGTGTATAACCGGCTGCCTTAGCCTTATTACATATCTGTGTAAATTCTTCATAAGTCTTTGGTTCTCCAACACCTAATTCATTAAATATTTTTTTGTTGTAATAGACTCCTATAAATTCCACCTCATTGCCGATGCCATAAGTCTTTCCATTAAAAGTAACACGCTCTTTAGTCCAATTAAAAATGCGGTTATTCCAACCATTATCTTTATAAGCTGTATCAAGTTCAAGCAACAAACCGGCTTTTGCCAGAACACCAGCATACCCGGGACCAGTATCATAATACATAATGTCGGGACCCATTCCAGAAGCAAGAGCTGTTTGAAGAACTGGGCGCATATCATCGATTGTTTGAGCCTCCCGAACAATCTCAATATTGGGGTTTGACTCTTGGAATTTAGAAATCATCTTATCCATACCAGCGCTTTGATTTTCCTCGGTAAATGTATCCCAGATGTGAAGCGTAATTTTCTTGGCAGATGTTGTGACTGCTACAGTAGTTTCAGCTGCTGTCGTTTCTGTATCTGTTGCCACTTCTTTTACAGTTGTTACCTCTGAAACCCTTGCTTTGCAACCAATACTCATAAAAGCCAATGATATAATAAAAATCATAATTAATGAAATAACTGTTATTTTTTTCATATAATCCTTACCTCTCAAATTTAATATTGAGATATTAAATTTTTATATTATAGGTAAATTTTTAATTATTTTATTTTTTAATATCACCCCCTTTAAAAAATATTAAAATAATTTTTATCTTTACATCACCTCCTATCGTATTAATAACCGTTTGATTGTAAAACCCTTCAATATACAATAAAATATGTCATCGATGACACTTCGTATATAAAAAAAATTGCTAAAAAGACAAAGCACTTGTAGATGCACGCACTTTTAAACGAGTTGCTAAGCTTTCTACTTTTAAAGTACCTGGAAAATCACTTTTTTTAATTGATGCCTCAATTGCAATCCTGGCAGCAGTTATACCAATTTCAAACATAGGTTGTTCTACGGTTGTTAATGGTGGAGATAAATATGGAGCATATGTATTATCAAAACCTACTAAAGATACGTCTTCCGGTACACGTAAATTATGCTGATATATTGCCTGCAACGCACCAGCAGCCAGAATATCACAGGTTGCAAAGACTGCAGTTATGTCTCCTAGTTTTAAGAATTGTTCCATGATCCGATAACCATCTTCAAGAGAATAATACTTTCCAAAAGCTAGCCACTCCTCTTTTGGCATAATTCCATTCTTTATCATGGTATCCCGATATCCTGCAAGACGTTGCTCATCAACTGAAGGACTAGTGAGGAAAGCACGTGGATCACCACCAATAAAGCCTATGCATTGATGCCCCAATCCAATTAAATGTTCAACTGCTAATGTTGACCCAGTATAGTTGTCTACTATTACGGCGTGCGATTTTACCTCAGTAGGTCGTTCTACCTGCACAACCGGGATTCCCGCTTCTATTGCTGCATAAACATTTTGTGGTTCAATAGGCGTGGTAAAGATAATTGCATCCACCTGCCTTTGAATAAAAGTTTCCACACCCAATCGTTCCCGCTTTGGATCTTCAAAATCATTCCAGATTAAGACACTATAACCATTTTTTATAGCTTCGTTTTCTACCCCCAATTCAACTCCAGCAAAGAAAAGATTAGGAGAAATACTGGTCAGCAAGTGCCCAATAGTTTTTGTTTGGTTTCGACGTAAGCTTTGAGCTAAAGTATTCAAACGATACCCAGTCTTTTCAATCGCTTCCAAAACTCTTTTGCGTGATTTTTCTGATACAAATCCCTGGCCATGCAAAACTCGAGCAACTGTTGCTGTTGATAAATGGGCTACATTAGCAACATCCTTCATGGTAAACCTTTTACGCATAACTCGTCCTTTAAATAGTAATAAATGTCATCGATGACATCGATATTACCATCTTAATTAAAAAAGTCAATACCTATGCAATAAAAATTATTTTCTTAAAATATATATTTTTATTTATAAATATTGAACAATAAAACATGAATTAATTTATAATAAATACTAAATTAATTTTAAATGAAAATTGAATTATAACTGATCTTAGATTAAATAAATCCGTAACTTTTCCTATTGTATAAATAATATAAATATATTTTAAAAAGTTAACAAAAATTAGAGTTAGCTGTAAAAATACTTCTGGAATCTAAAATCTAAAAATTATTGAAAAATATAATTAAATCTTATAGTATTAGATATTCTTTTATTGAATAATAAAATACTCAAGGTTAAAAAATTGCAAGAAAAAGATAATTTTAAAGACTATATTTCAGAAGTTCCAAACTTTCTTTCAATTTTTCAATGTTCATTTTTTACTTTTTCATTAAGTTCCATTTTATTAGATGTAAGCAAATTTATGAATATAAATGTCGGGACTTTAAACCTGGTTTTTACTTTTAACATAATAGGAAATTTTATTGGCAACATTACTTCACCTGTTTTAAATAAAAAAATTAAAAGAATTAACCTTATTATATTTTTTTATGTATTGCTTATTGCAGTTACAATCGGTTTGTTTTTATGTAATTCTTTGAACCTTCTTTGTGTATTTTACTTTTTTGCAGGATATATCGTTGGAACAATATGGGTACAGGCTAATGGCTATATGCAGGAAAGTAGTGCTACAAATAAAGAAAAGTTAACTACTATTGGTTATATTTTCTTTCCCGTGGGAGCATTAATGGGTCCTCTTGTTGCTGTTAATATTGTAAAAAATGATATTAACTGGAAATATTTATATATAATAATTTTATTCTTTGTTGTTCTAACACTGGTTCTTTACATTTTTATCACAAGAAAAAAAGAATATACGGCCTATTCAGGGAAAAATGAGAATATACGGTTCAAAGATATCTTTGAAAATAAATCAAAAAATATAGCTTTTATTTTGTTGATAATATTAATGCTTTTTTTCGGAGCAACCGAAGTTTCTGTCTCTACCTGGAGCCCTACATTTTTAAGAGTTACCCGTTCCTTTCTTATAACAAAAGCAGGCTGGGCAATTTCGACATACTGGCTTGCAGTTGGAGCTGGCAGACTAATTATAAGCACCATTTCCGGGAAATTAAAAACCGATTACTTATTGCTTGTTCTTTCTTTGGTATCTTTCATAGGTATCGTCTTATTTGTATTAGTGCCTTCTTCAATTGTAATTTTTATTGCAATTGCACTTACAGGTATTGGCCTTTCCGGAATTCAGCCTTTAGCAACAACAAAAGGTAGCAGCATTTTAAATAAAGGTATAGGATTTGCAATTTCCATGCTTTCAGCAACAGCCGCACTGGGAGGATCTATAGGACCCTATATAATAAAATATATTTCAGTAAAAAGTATGATTTTATCAATGTCTATTGCTATTATTTTTTCTTTAGCAATCATTATTATTCTTTTCATAAATATTGTTATTAATAAGAATAATAACTTAACTTAATAAAACTTCCCATTAACCTGCAAAAAATTGTAATTGAACATGTTTTTAATTTAGACTTTTATTTTTTTAAAAATCTTTTTATATAAAAAGGTAATAACTATAACAGCCCTTAAATTTGTTTGACAAAAAAAGAATTAAAAATTTTAAATATTAAAAATAATATAAAATAAAATCTATATTTAGGTATAAGGGGCTGCTCATAGTAAAGGGAAAGAGACTTATTATAGAGGTAGAGCAATATAGATTATTTAACATTTTTCCTTTTTTTATGAGCTGTAATTCTTTTTGTTATATCAACAATAAGTAAAATAACTAAAAATAACCATGCAGCTTGGGTAAGTGTTCTTGAAATGACATCTTCTTTTGTTGAACCATAATATAAAGTTACGTTTTCCTGTCTGGGAATTACCATCATAAAAGAAGGTGATATTGCATAAGGCCCATCGGCTCCAATCACTTTCCAGTTGGGGAAATACGATACTTTTATTATATGCGGGATACCAATTGCTGTAGTCTTAAAAGTTATCTTTTCATTTTCAACATGCTCTTCCAGCACTTCTCCATCAGTTTTAATCGGAACTTTATTAATTTTAGTAACTTCATCAGAGCTGATTAATTTAAAATTACTTAGTCCTTTTTCGCCCTGATCCCAGATAATAAAAGGCTTATTTATATCATCATACTTAAACCAGGGTAGAATTGCATCATACCAGTCTTTTGTCTTGATTTTAACAGGTATATTTTTTAAAATTTCAACATATTTATTAGTTGTATTTATTTCATAAAAATTAAAAACGTCAAATTTTGCCATTAGTCTTGCATCAGGATTTTTATCAAGTTCCTCTATAACTTCAGGCGAGCTTGCAATCATATATCGGATATTCATCATTTTCATATTTTCAACACCAAGTTTGACATTAAGTGGCGGGAGCTTTAATCCTGGAATAGCATTACTTGGTCTTTTTGAAAGTAAAGCCTGATTTGTAAAATGGAAGGGAGCAGTAAAAGCCCCTTCAACAAGCAACCCCTCCATAGTAGCACTTTTTGTCCAATATGGAATAAGTTCAAAAGCTCTTGTTGTCCCAAGTTTTTCAAGTGCATCATGATTTTGTTCAATCATCCATCTGCCTTCAGGTTTTGATTGAATATAAGCCATCATTAAACTGTAAATATTCCAGTATGGCTTTTTCTCATAGCCTGAATAGTTGTATGTCGCCCAGCCTATTGATTTTGGCTGCAAAGGCATTATTATCCCAAACATTCCTAATGTTATTAATGGCACAAATAATAAAGCTACAATTTTTCTAACAGAAATTTTAAATTTTTGAAGCCATATCATTAAAATTCCAAATAAAACAAATAAAGTATATCCTGCAAGGAACAAATCTATTATATAAATATAAGGAAGCAATCTTGCATTCCAGATTCTACCTCCTGTAGGGATAAAAAATGCAAGATTTAAGATAAGATATGAGATTGTCAGCATTATATTTCGTCTGTCATCTCTTCTTGAAATAATAATTATATAAATTATTATTCCTATTGCAGCAAGCACAATTGCAACAATCATTTCTTTCGGGAATAAGGACTTAAAACTTTTCAGATTTTCCCATCCCATATTAGGCGTGTATTTCAGTTTTAGTGCAAAAGGAATACTCCAGAAAGCTGTTAATAAAAACCCGGTTATAAGAACAGAAACCATATAAAATATATTTCTGATTTTCCTGTTTTCAACAAGAAGCCATGGCAGCATTATCAAAAGACAAACTGTCGTTAAAACATGGGAAAGTGCAATCATCATTAAAATAAAGCAGTTTAAAACAAAAAGCCAGTTAAACTTAGCGCCTCGTTCAAGCGCAAGATGCATTGTTCCAATAAATAAAAAGCCAAGTGCAAAGCTAAAAGAATAACCAAATTCTCCTGCAAGAGTGCTTAAGAAATTTCCTCCATAAATTGAATAACTTTCAATAAATAAAAATAAAGTAGCTCCAAGTGCACCAAGCAGAGGATAAGGATATTTAAATCTGAACAGTTTAATCATCCAGTAAGCACATGCAGGTAAAATAAAAGATCCCAGAACAGTAATCACTTTAAAAGCAATGTTATAAGGAATTATTTTACTTAAAATTGCAACCATAAGATAAGGTACTGGAAAATAAAATTGAATAATAGGCATACCTGCATACCATCCGTTAGACCACCCCATAACTCTAAAATGAGGAAGCAGGTTATCAATCATAAACTTTATTCCGTAATGATGTGTCCCGGTATCTCCACCTGCAGTAGTAGTAAGACTAAAAATCAGCCAGGGTCTGAAAACTACACAAATTGCCAGATAAATTAAGATAAATACAGTTAAAGTTGTAACTTTATTGATATTTATTTTTTTTATATGAAGCTTATCTCTTATGAAACTGTTATTTATATACCAGTAATTTTGTTCAAAACCTCCTTCGATTCTTCCCTGTTCATCAATATAAAATTTAAATTTGTTTATTAAATTGTTAATAGAATTTGAAATAATATTAAAAAATTTTTTAATATGTTCCATAAAACTAAATTTCCCGATTTTAAATTTTAAATTTTAATTGGCTTTTTGGTTTTATTTATAATTTGGTCTTATTTAAGCTTTAATTTTAAATAAAAAAAAATTTTAATTTAATAAATTTAATAAAAAAAATAATTTTTAAAATTAAATTGATATTATATATTTAAATTAAAAATTAAAAAATTTTTTTATTTATTTTTTATTATTTTATTTATTTTATTTTTTTTATTAAAATAAGTTAAACTTACTTTAGATTATCAATTTTACATATTATAATTTATTATAATTTCCATATATCAAAATATTTATATTTAATTTTTTATAAAATAAATTTGCAATTCTGGAGGTTAGAAATGTCAGCACATCCCAAACCCTCTGAAAAAGATAAAAAAATAATTATTTCAAATAATACAATAGACAACAAAGTAATTTGCGCAATTTGTAAAAAAGCAATAAATAAAAAGTCTGATATTGAATTTCATCACAAAAAACCACTTACTTTTCAGGATAAATTTAATCCATCTAACTTTATTACTGTTTGCAAAAAACATCATAAGGAATTAGGTGAATTATCGCTTCTGGAATATAACACAATAAATGAAATGAAAAAATTTTTTGGCGGAAATGATATTAAAAAATTAAATGATGTTTTAAAGTTAAAACTTGATAGTGATAATTTCGGGAAAAAAATTGATGCTGAAATTTTAAATGATAAAAACGAAATAAAAATAAAATTTAAAAATAATAGCAGCAAGAATAATAATGACGATAATAATGTTAATTTTATAATAACTTACCCTTTATCTACCTGCCCTTCAACAGGTTTTAAATATTTTTATATTGTTCTTCCTGCAGAGTATATTAACAATGATGAGGAGCTTCAGCCAAGACCGCTGGAATTTGAAAGATTATGGGAATTATACAGGCATCTTCTTACAAATAGCCAGTTAACTCCATCTGTTTGCAGGCTGACTGAAAATAAAATTCTTTTATTTGATGGCCAGCATAAAGCTGCAGCACAGGTATGGGCAGACAGAAAAGAAATAGAGTGTAAGGTTTATATTGAACCAGATATTAAATTTCTTAAAGAAACAAACCTTATAGCACATGATAAATTAAGACAAATGCCTTTCTTTACCTCAGTTCTTATAAATAAATGGGCAAGTATATTTGCGCAGGAATGGAAAGAATATATGGCTTCAAAAGGGGTTAAATCTGAATCAGGTTTTGTTTCTTTTTTAATAAGTAAAGGTAAAAAGAGAGCTGAAGCTATTAATATGATTGAAAGCAATATCTTTGACAGTATAATTGAAGACAAAAAAAATTCAATAATAAGATATGTTAGTGAATTTAGCCCGATTATTAAAAAACCTCTAACCACAAACAGACTTAAAAGTGTAATTTTTAAAAAATTTATTGCAGCTGCTCCTCTTGAAATAGATATTGAAGAATCAGACAGACTTAGAGAAATAGAGAGGAAAAATGTTATAGAACTATTAAATATGATTACAGAATATACATTAAAAGATAAATGGGATCCTGATAAAAATGATGAAAATCATAAAATTTCTGAAAGAATTTATCTTTCAGGTTCTTTTAAAGCCTGGACTGGCATATTAAAAGATGCAATAGCAGCAATTCTTGAACTTTTTGATGAAAATGAAAGAAAAGAAATTTTTCTCAGGGAAATAAGTGAAGAAAACTGGAAAAATATTGAAAATTGCATTTCAATAATGTCTGAAAGAAGAGTTTGGCAGGATGATTCTGAAGAAAATTATAACATGCTAAGATTATCAAACGATAATCAGGTCAGAAAATACCTTTCAAGAAGAGGAATAAGTGTAAATGAATTACTTAGCAGATCAGGACTTGGTGCAGACAATTTTATTGATTAAAAAAAATTTTATTGATTAAAAAATTATTAAAAAATATTAAAGGATTAAAGAAAGAATGAAGGTAAAATTAATAAGACATACCCCTGAACCTGAAAAACTTGTTGCAATAGCAGCAAGGCTTTGTTATTCACCTGTAGGTGTTGAAGAACTTGATAAACAGCTGGATGATGAAGCTGTGCGAAAATTAATCAGATTTGTAATTAATAGTGGTCATTTAAGCACTACTGAGCATGCATATTTTACTTTCGCAATTGAGGGTATTTCAAGAGTATTAAGCCATCAACTTGTAAGGCACAGGATTGCTTCCTTTAATCAGCAATCTCAAAGATATGTAAAATTTAAAGGAAATTACGAATATATTACCCCTGATTCAATTAAACAAAACGAAAAAATTAACGAGAAATATAAAAATTTTATTGCCGATATACACAAATTTTATGAAGAAATGCTAAATGAAGGCATAGAAGCGGAAGATGCAAGATATATACTGCCAAATTCAAGTGAAACTAAAATGATTGTTACAATGAATGCAAGAGAACTTTTACATTTCTTCACAGTCAGATGTTGTAACAGAGCACAAAAAGAAATAAGAGATCTTGCTATAGAAATGCTTAAAAATGTTAAAAAAGTTGCCCCTGTAATTTTTGAAAATGCTGGCCCGAATTGCCTTAGAATTCCCTGCCCTGAAGGTAAATTTACTTGCGGAAGACCACCATTAGCAAGTGATTTTGAGCCTGATTTTTAGTCTTTTTTAGTTTGATATATAAAAAATAAAAAAATATATAGATTTTTTATTTAATATTTTGTGTTATTTTTATATAATTTTTAAAATTATTTTAAAATTTTAAAATTAAATAGAAGTCAAATAATAACCTGCCTTAAAAAGAAAATAAATAAAAAAATATAAACAGATATAAACGGGATTATTTTCATTAATACAATTTTAAGTATAAAAATATAATAAACATAGAAATATAGGTTATGTATTTTAAATTAATTATTCAAGTTTTAGGTGGTTTAATATTATTTATTTTTGGTATGACTACCTTAAGCGACAGCCTTCAGAAAGTCGCTTCAAATAAAATTAAATCCATTATTAATATACTTGCAAAAAGGCCTTGGGCTTCAGTTCTTGTTGGTTTATCTACTACTATGATTATTCAAAGCAGCAGTGCTACCTCCGTAATGACTGTTGGCTTTGTTAATGCCGGCCTTATGACATTAAAAACAGCTATAGGAATAATTATGGGGGCAAATATAGGGACTACTATTACAGCGCAAATAGTTTCTTTTAATATTATTGACTTACTTTCTTACCCTTTAATAATTATTGGCTTTATTATGTTTTTTGCCAGTAAAAGAAGAAGATATAAAAATATAGGCATGTCAATAATTGGACTGGGTTTACTGTTTTTAGGAATGAATTTAATGAAGCAGTCACTTGAACCTTTAAAAAATAATATTGGTTTTAAAAATTTTCTTTTAATTTTCAGTAAAAATCCATTTCTTGGAATCCTGGCTGGTCTTATCATCACTTCAATACTGCAAAGTAGTTCTGCAACAATAGGTTTGTTAATTGCTCTTGCATCTCAAGGTTTAATGCCTATAACTTCTGCTGTCCCAATATTGTTTGGTGATAATCTTGGAACTTGTGCTACCGCACTTATTGCAAGTACGGGAACTACTGTTACAGCAAGAAGAACAGCTTTTGCACATCTTTTATTTAATATATTTGGCACTATATTTTTCCTTATACTATTATACGGATTTAAACTTGGAAACTGGCTTTTCCCTCATTTGGGAAGCAATATTCCTCATCAGATAGCTAATATGCATACATTATTTAATGTAACAACTACAATTATATTATTCCCTATAATAGGTTCATTTGAAAAACTTGTGATTAAATTATACCCTGGAAAAGATGTCGTAGAGCATAAAAATGCAATTTATCTTGATAACAGACTCATTGGAACTCCAGCTATAGCTCTTGATCAGGCTAACAAAGAACTTTTAAGACTTCTTAAGCTTGTAAGAATTATGCTTGAAGCTTCTTTTGCAAGATTAAAAAATAAAGATACCAATCTTGAAAAAAAAGTTCTTGATAAAGAAGCTGCTGTAGACAGTGTAACTGAAGATATAATAAAATACCTTACTCAAGTTTCAAGGCAGTCATTAACATTAACTCTTTCAAATAAACTAACCAGTTTAATGCATGCAGCATATACTGTGGAACGTACAGGCGATCATGCAGAAAGCATGCTTTATTTAGTGATTGTAAAGGAAGAAAACAGAATGGTGTTTTCAGATATAGCAGTTGAAGAGCTGGAAAATTTAAATAATAATGTTTGTAAAATGTTTGATATACTAGTAGAAGGAATGGAAAATAATGATTTTGATATTTTAAAAGAATGTGAAAAAAATGAGATTGAAATCGATAGAATTGTAAAAGATATGAGGCTAAATCATATAAAAAGACTGCAGAAAGGAATATGCATGCCTCTTTCTGGAGTAGTTTTTTCAGATATTATTTTGCATTTTGAAAGAATTGGAGATCTTTTATATGACATTTCAAGAAACATGCTGGAAGTGGGTTTTAAATAAATATCAGTTTTTGCTTTTATTGGTTTTTGCTTAAATGTTTTTTTACTTACATGTACTTGTAGCTTATGTAGCTTATCTGCATGCTTTTGAAATAAAATTATCCCTTTTAATTATAGTTAAGATATAATCAACTGCTTCCTGCGGATCATTTACCACTTTATAAAGTGTTTTATCTTCAGGGCTGATGGCAGCATGTTTTTTTAGTAAAATCTCATCAATCCAATCGCATAAACCTTCCCAGTATTCAGTACTATAAAGAACTATCGGGAAATGCTCTATTTTATTTGTTTGAGATAAAGTTAAAGACTCAAAAAGCTCATCAAGAGTACCATAACCTCCTGGAAAAATAACATAACCTATTGAATATTTAACAAAAAGCATTTTCCTTACAAAAAAGTAATGAAATTTTAACGAAATATTCTGATATTTATTTGCTTTTTGTTCAAACGGAAGTTCGATATTGCAGCCAATTGACAGCCCGCCAGCCTTGTATGCGCCTTTATTGGCTGCTTCCATTATTCCTGGTCCGCCACCTGTTATAATTCCAAAACCACTTTTTGCAAGAAGGGCTGCAGTCTTCTCTGCTGCTTTGTAATATTCATTATCAGGTGATGTTCTTGCTGATCCGAAGATAGAAATGCAAGGGCCGACCTTGGCTAAAGCATCAAATCCCTCAACAAATTCACCTTGAATGCGAAAAACTCTCCATGGATCTGTATCAACAAAATCAGATTTTACAGGAACCTGAGATTTAAATAAATCACGATCTGCATTTTGTCTTATTTCTTTTTTTTTCATATGTCTTATTAATTCTAAATTTTTTAATTATTAATTATTTATTTGATCTATTTAAAATTTTATTAATTTTTTAATTATTAATCTTAACTTTTTCCTGATTTTATTAAATAAAATTTTTTATTGTTAATTAAAATTTTTCTTATCTATATTTAATTAGTTCTTGGTGAATAATTCAATTTTTAGTGGATTATTTGTATAAATTAAGCTTAAAATTTTATCAATTTAGCCTTTTTAGCCAATTATTCACCAGAAACTAATTAAAATCATTTAATATCTATCTAAGAATAATTTAACTAAGAATAATTATATTATATTGCACTACATTTAATTATAAACTCTTTATTTTTATATTTTTTATTTATAAGGATTTACAAAGTTTTACTTATCTTAGCCCATTCATCTTTTAATGTCACAGTTCTATTAAAAATAATTTTTTCATTTGTAGTATCAGTATCTACACAGAAATATCCTAATCTTTCAAACTGATAAACCTCTCCAGGTTTTACTTTTTTTAAATATGGTTCAAGCTTGCAGTTATTTATAACTACTAAGGAATTTGGACTAAGATTATCCTTAAAATCCTCACCATCTTTTAACTTAAGAGGATTTTCTTTTATAAAAAGTTTATCATATAACCTTACTTCAGCTGTTATTGCATGTCTGGCAGAAACCCAGTGTAGTGTTGACTTAACCTTTCGGCCATCAGGCGCATTCCCTCCCTTTGTAGATGGATCATAAACACAATGAAGTTCCAAAATATTGCCATTTTTATCCTTTATCACATCAACACACTTAATAAAATAAGCATATCTTAAGCGTACTTCCCTTCCCGGAGATAACCTGTAAAATTTATTTGGAGGATTTTCCATAAAGTCATCTTGTTCTATATATAAAACTTTTGAAAACGGTATTTTCCTTGTTCCAGCATTTAAATCTTCAGGATTATTTATTGCTTCAAGCTCTTCTTGTTTATCATCAGGATAATTATCTATTATTATCTTTAATGGATTTAATACACCCATAACCCTTGCAGCTTTTTTATTTAAATCTTCTCTTATAAAATGCTCCAAAAATGCTAAATCTATTGTGCTTTCTGCTTTCGCTAAACCAATTTCCGAACAGAAATTTCGAATTGCTTCAGGGCTGTATCCTCTCCTTCGCATCCCTGAAATTGTTGGCATTCGTGGGTCATCCCAGCCATTTACATATTTTTTTTCTACCAGTTCAAGTAACATCCTTTTGCTCATCACAGTATATGTAAGATTAAGTCTTGCAAACTCTATTTGCCTTGGGTGGTGAATGCCCAGTTGTTCAATAAACCAGTCATAAAGTGGTCGATGATCCTCAAATTCGAGGGTGCATATAGAATGTGTAATATTTTCTATAGAATCTGACTGCCCGTGAGCCCAATCATATGTAGGATATATACACCATTTATTGCCTGTACGATGATGCCTTTTATGAAGTATCCTGTACATTATCGGATCACGCATATTAAGGTTTGGCGAAGACATGTCTATTTTTGCTCTAAGAACTCTTGAACCATCTGGATATTTTCCTTCTTTCATTTCTTTAAACAATCTTAAATTTTCTTCTATTGAACGGTTTCTATACGGGCTTTCTTTACCAGGAGTTGTAAGAGTACCTCTATATTCTCTTATTTCATCAGCATTTAAGTCACAAACATATGCCTTACCTTTTTTTATTAGTATTAGTGCAAATTCATAAAGCTTTTCAAAATAGTCAGAAGCATAATATTCTCTATCTCCCCAATCAAACCCCAACCATTTTATATCTTTTTTTATAGATTCAACATACTCAGATTCTTCTTTTACAGGGTTGGTATCATCAAACCTTAAATTACATTTACCTCCAAACTCATCAGCCAGCCCGAAATTTAAGCATATAGACTTTGCATGTCCTATATGAAGGTACCCATTAGGTTCAGGGGGGAATCTTGTGTGAATTTCCTGGTTGCTTCCATTTCTTTCCAGATCTTCCCTTATTATTTCCCTTATAAAATCTGATTTTTCTTTATTATTATCTTTATTGTTATCCATAATTTATTCCATAAACAATAAATTATTTTTTAAATTTTAAAATAAATTAACATTTTAGATAAATAAACAATTATTGTCAAAGGAACGTTGTCAAGGGGACGTATAATTTGACATAGTGTTAGTACAATCTGGAATCAGTTTACCCCCTATTTAACCTTCTGCATTACTTTCTTAATAATAATCATGAATAATCATTATAGAATTATAAGGGAATTTAAATATTATTTATATATTTTAAATCATGTCAAATTATACGTCCCCGTGACACTGTGACATATTCATAAAATATTTGATATTTTTTAAAAATATAATTAAAATTTCTTTAACAAATGAGTTTTATATATAATTTAGCTTAATAAAATTTAAAGCGATGAAGCTCGCTTATAGCATTTTAGCTAATAGCTTCTACTTTTTATAGTAGAAGCTATTTTTATTATTTTAATAAACAGATAAAAATAAGAAATTTATGAAAATATATTGCCCTAACTGTTTTTATCCAAATGATAGCAGTAAAAATATTTGCGAAAAATGCGGGAAGCTTCTTATCTGGAAAGATGAAAGTTATGAGGATAAGCTTATAAAAGCATTGTCTCATAAAGACTCCCGAATTGTTTTGAGAGCAGTTGAAATTTTATCAAACTTTAAAAGTTACAAAGTAGAGAAAGCACTTGTAAAAATTATTTTTAAAACAAAAGATCCTTATATTCAGTCAGCTGCAATTTCATCTTTAACTGATATCGGTTCACCAGAAACACTTAAAATTCTTAGAAAATTAGCCTTGTCAGGAACTTTCCCTGCGAGAATAAAAGCAATAGAAGCATTAGGTAAAAAATCTAATAAAAAATTTGCATTGAATGATATAGATTTACTGGAAAAACTTAAAAATGAAAAAAGCGAAACAATTAAAGTCAAATCAGAAGAAGCAATATTAAACATAAAAAACAGAAATAAATTATAGCAATGGCTGATAATAATATTTTTAAAAAAAATATTGAAAATAATAAATGTATTAGTAAGCTTTTATAAACTTGTTTATGCTAAATGATAATAACAGGAGATGAGATTTAATTGATAACTAAAGAAATTTTTAAGAAAAAAAATACCTTTGGAATTTCTAAAAATGTTTTTGCAATGGGTTGGGTAAGCTTTTTTAATGACATAGCTTCAGAAATGGTTTATCCTATTGTCCCAATTTTTTTAACCACTTTTTTAGGTGCATCAGTAGCAATAGTAGGTGTAATTGAAGGCATAGCAGAATCAACAGCTGCATTATTAAAAGTTTTTTCCGGATGGCTATCTGACAAGTTTCAAAAAAGAATGCCCTTTGTTGTTTCAGGTTACTCTCTCTCTGCAGTTTCAAAATTATTATTGGGATTATCATATACCTGGCCACTTGTTTTAATTGCCCGATTTTTTGACAGGTTTGGCAAAGGAATAAGAACATCTGCAAGAGATTCCTTGATAACAGAAAGCTGTTCTGCTAATGAAAGGGGTAAATCATTTGGCTTCCATAGAGCACTTGATACTCTTGGAGCAGTTTTTGGTCCACTTGCAGCGATTTTATTTTTAACAATATTTAAAAATAATTTAAGATTAACTTTTTATATCGCTTTTATTCCTGCTCTTATTGGAATAATTTTACTTCTTGTTTTTGTTAAGGAAAAAAAGAAAAAAGCATTATGCACCAGTGATTTAAAATTAAGATGGAGAGATGTTAACCCGTCTTTTAAAATATATCTATTTATTAATATAATTTTTTTTATAGGAAATAGCTCAGATACTTTTTTAATTCTTAGAGCTCAAAATTTAGGATTAGCTATTAAAACAACAATTTTTGCTTATGTTCTTTTTAATATTACTTATTCTTTATTTTCTATTCCGGCTGGTATAATAGTAGATAAAATAGGTGCAAAAAAAGTAATAATTACTGGGCTTTTTATATTCAGCATTGTTTATTTTTTCTTTGGGTTTATAAATTCCAGCATATTTATTTGGATACTTTTTCCAATATATGGTATTCATATGGCTTTAACTGAAGGGGTAGGCAAAGCTTATATTTCTTTACTTGTTCCAATTGAAAAATCTGGAACTGCTTTTGGCATTTACCAAACTGCTATAGGGATCTGCAGCTTTTTTGCTTCTTTTATTGCAGGGCTCATGTGGAGTTATATAAATGTAAGAGTTCCTTTTTATTTTGGTAGCATAATGGCATTTATTTCAGCTATTTTATTTATCGGACTGGGTAGAAAAGTAAAAACTATTAAATAATGATATTTATATTCTCAAAAATTGTCACGGGGACGTATAATTTGACATAGAGTTAATACAATTTAAAACCAGTTTACCCTCTATTGAACTTTATGCATGACTTTCTTAATAATAATTATAGATAATCATTATAGAATTATCTGAGCATTTAAACATTTTTTATTATCTGATTTAAATTATCAAATTATACGTCCCCGTGACATAACGGTTTTGCCAATAGAATGTTTAATATCTTCTATAGTTGCTTCTTGCAGGTCTGTCTTTTTGAGGACGTGCTTCATCCACTCTTAAAGTACGGCCATCGAATGATGAGCCATCTAAAGCTTCTTTTGCTTTTTGAGCTTCTTCTGAGCTACCCATTTCAATAAATCCGAAACCTTTGTTGCCTATAATATTGACCTGAACAACCTTGCCATAAGATGAAAACAACTTTTCAAGTTGTTCATCAGTTGCTGAATAGGAAAAATTTCCTACATACAGTTTGTTACCTTGCATTACTGCCTCCTTAAAATATTATTAATTCTCTAAGCTTGATAATATTTTTTTCGAGAGGAAGTCGCAAGAAAACGCAGCTCTAATTAAAATATCATTAAACAAAGAAGAAAATAAAGTATATTCCTATTAATTACTATTTGTCAAATTATTTTTAAAATTTTTTTTGCTTTAAGATTTTAAGATATTAAATTTTTATTTTCTTATATCATATATAAATCCACCGCTTAATCCTTCAAGCGTATGGCTTGTAACCATTGATTTCGGATCAATTTGCTGGGCTATAAATTTTAATTTTTCCAGATTGCTTTTTTTACAAATAATATTAAGAACTTTTAAATCCCCATCTTTACCACTGCCAGTATAGCTTGTTACGCCAAACCCGAACTCTCTAAGTTTGTTTTCTATATCACCTTCAGGAAATCTTGTTATAATATTAACACTAACCATATCTTTTGTTATTTTATTGGAAATAGTCATGCCAATAAAAAGACCTGCTGCAAAACCCATAGCATAAAATAAAATTATAAATACATTTATACCATCTTTTACAGCATTTGAAATAACAGTTATAGCTACAGTTATAGCAATAGTTGCCTCAAAAAACCCAATAATGCTTGTTAAGGTTTTATTTCCCTTTACCATAACAATAGTTCTTACAGTTCCAACAAGAACCTGGAGCATTAGTGCTAAAAAAATTATTAATGACCAGCCTAAAACATGTAAATTAAAATTAAACATATATTTCCTTTATGTACATATTTTCCAGGTAATCAAATTAAAATTCTATTAATTTAAAAATTTATAAAAAATATTTTATACAAAATCTATATTTCACCAAAAACAAATTTGTTTATTGCTTCTGCGACACCATCATTATCATTATCGCTAACAACAAAATCAGCAGCATCTTTTAACTTTTTTAAAGCATTTCCCATAGCAATCCCGATACCTGCAAGGCTAATCATACCAAGATCTCCTTCACTATCCCCGATAGCCATTATGCTGGCAGGATTAACTCCTGTAATTTTTAATACATTCCTTAAAGCCCCAAGCTTGCCAGCTCTTTTATTATAGGCAGTAAGAAAATATTCTCCTGCCCTTCTAACTTTTAACTCATCACCAAGTTCTTCAGCAACTATATTGTTAAAAGGATGTTCTGCAGTAATAGTTATAGTTATAAGTAAGGCCTGGTTTGCAATTCCATTCTTTAAAAGATTATCAGTTTTGCCTGGAATCTCACCACTATCCCAGACATACTTTAAAAACGGATTATCTTTTTCATAATAAACAAAACTATCTATACAACTTACTGCAACTCCTACTTCCCATTTACGTGCAAGATTTATAATTTTTTTATAAGAATTTATTGGAATTTTTTTTATATAATTTAAATCTCCGTCAGGATTTACAATAACAGCTCCTGCTGAAGCTATTTGTGGATCTTTCAAATTTAACTCTTTAATTAACTTTTTTGCCCAATTAACTGTCTTTGCAGTAGTAATTATAATTTTTATTTTATTTTCCAGGCATCTATTTATTGCATCCTTGTTTCTTTTACTTATTTCTGATTTAGAGTTAAATAAAGTTCCATCTAAATCTATAGCTATCAGTTCTATTTTTTTTAATTCTTTTGATTCTTTTGATTTTTCTAAAGAATTTGCTGCCATCTATATCTCCAATTTTTTATTTGTTTTTTATTCTTAAAAATATTTCCATTATAATTAATAATATAAATATAAGATGAGATTTTTATCGCTATTATGAAAAAGAATAGGGATTTTTTCTATAACCTTGAGAAATAAATTACTTTATAAATCCATTCTTATACCATAATTTCTTAACCACTTTTTTCTTTCTTTATAATCAGGCAAAATTGACTCTACCATATCCCAAAATTTTTTTGAATGATTTTTATGAACTAAATGACTTAATTCATGAACAATTATGTAATCAATAACACAATAAGGCGCCATAACAATTCTCCAATTAAACAATAAATTTCCTTTAAAAGTACAGCTCCCCCACCTTTTTTTCTGCTCCTTTATCTTAATTTGTCCAAGTTCAATATTATTAAATTTCGGCTTTATTAATTCAATCCTTTTCAGTATAATTTTTTCAGCTTCTTTTCTATACCATTTTCCCAAAGCTTTTTTTAAAACAAGTTTTTCTTTTGAGGGAGTAATTATTGACAGTTTTCCATCATTTAGCATAACTTCAGGTCTTTTAAAATTTTTATTTAATTGTATATGAAGAGAATAATCTCTCCCCAGATACATAAACATTTCTCCATCTGCAAAATTTTTGTTAAAATGATTATAACCTGTCTCCTGAAAATCAAGCAGTTTTTTAATTATCCACCTGCTTTTAGATTTTACTTTTTCTATAATTGTCTCTTCAGATAACCCTCTTGGAGAAAATACTGATATTTTTTCTAAAGGTTCAATTTGAATAGCAAGAGTTTTTCTATTTTTATATTTAACTTCAAATTCAATTATTCTGTCACCGCATTTTGTGGTAAGTTTCATGACTTCTTAAATTATATCATTATATTTTTTAATTGTTTTTTAAATTATTGCATAATAAATTTTTGCTGTATTAATAGATACAAAGATAGATTATATAAAATTTAAACTAGTTAACAATAAAATTTAAATAAATGGTATAATTTCCGAATAAAACTTGACATATTTTTCGATTGGAAAAATACGGGGAAAATACATAATTATCACAAATATTTATCACAAATACTGGCAGACAAATAAGAATAATCACATTAAAACGGTTTTGCCGTTCTTCGCCGAATAATAATTTCATCCACCCATGAGTTATCAGATAATTTAAGCATATAAATAATCGTTTTTGCTATATCTTCGGGAGGCATTAAATCAGATTTATTTATATCAGGTCGTGCGCTGTCTATAAGCTCCGTATCAACTCCTCCAGGGTGTATTAGTGCAACAGAAATCCCATCTTTTTGAACTTCATTTGCCATCGACTTTGAAAGACCAACAACTGCATTCTTGCTTGCAGAATATATTGCCTGCTGAGGATATCCTTTAAACACAACATTACTGGAAATATTTATTATAAAACCATTTTTTTGCGGGATCATGATTTTTAATGCCTGCTGACAGCATAAAAAAACTGCTTTAAAATTCACATTCATTATTTTTTCATAATCACTAATATCAAAATCAACAAGATTTCCTCCAATAAATATACCTGCATTATTAATAAGAATATCTAATTTACCAAATTCTTCTTTTACTTTACTAAATAATTTTAATATATCTTCTTCTCTTGACATATCAGCCGGAACAATAAGAGATTTGCCATTAAAAGAGTCTATATTTTTTTTCACTTCTATCAATTTCTCTTTTGTTCTTGCTGCAAGAACAACAATTGCGCCTTCCTTTGCCAGCTCAATGCTGATAGCTCTTCCAATACCTTTACTTGCACCAGTTACAATTACAGTTTTATTATTTAAATCCATTTTCTACCTTTATTCTTTTTGTTTTTAAATTATTTAAATTATTTTAAAATTAATAAAAGTTTGCTAATGTGAATTAAAATTAAAATCAATGTTGCGTATTAATTATAAAATTTAGTTTAAGCTATTATTTTTAAATATAAAGAATTACTAATCACTTTTTAAATTGATAAATAACAAAAAAGCCTAAGAAAAATCTTTTTAACAAAAACATTTTAAAAATTAAAATAATTGTAATACAAAAATAAAATAATTATATTGACAAATAAAATAAATTGTATTCTAATAAAGTATAGAAAGCAGGTGAATTTAAATGGACAAAATAATTAAAACTTTAAGATTTCCTAAAAAATTGTTAGATGAAATAAACTCGATTTCTATTAAAAAAAGAATGAATTTCACAAATTTTGTTACAAGTGCAGTTGAAACTTATTTAAGAGAATTAAGATTTACCGAGGCAATAAATGAGAGTTCTGGAGTTTGGAATTTAGATGATCATCCTGAATTGAAGAATGGTACAGAACAATATATAAGAAAAATTAGAAAGGGTCGAAATTTAACCCTAAATAGCAAAGATTAGGCAATAAAGTTAGAGTATTAAAAGTTGATTAACTAAAAATAACAGGAGAAATTTTAAATTTATGGCACTTTTTGATACAGACGTTTTAATAGATCATCTTTTGAATAAAACTGGAGCTACTGAAACAATGCTAAAATTTAAAAATAACAAAAATTACTGTAGTGTAATAACAGTGGGTGAAATACTTTTTGGAATGAGAAAAAATGAAGAGGAAAAAACTCTTAAACTTTTAAACAATCTAATAATTATTGATGTTGATAAAAAAATAGTTTATTCTGCTTATGAAATTAAAAATAATGCCAAAGGATTTAACTTAGAATTATATGACTGTATTATTGCTGCAACAGCTTTAGAATATGATTTAATACTTGTTACTAAAAATTATAAACATTATCCTGATAACCGACTTAAACTTTTTATTCCAGAATATTAAATTTATTTATCTCTCTTAATATAATAATTTGAGTTAGGTTAAAATAAGATTAAAATTTATTTAAGGTTAATTTTAAAAATTGATTTATTTTATTTGAGACAATATTATTTATATAAAGAGGTATATAAGAGAATTTAAATTTATAAGAACTCGCTTCCGGATCCCCCCAAGTATAAAATACAATAACTACCGGGGTCCCTACCCCAGCTAATGATTTTTTGGCCAAAAAGATTGATTTTTTATAAAAAAACAGGTGCAAGGGATAAAATCAGACAAGAGGTGTCTAACAAAAATCTAATTTATGTAAATCTGCAGATATTTTAAGCCTGTTTTTTGTTTCCTTCATCCTATAGGATGGACCATTCATATTAACCATATAGGACTTTAAGTCAAGTCTATCTATCATGGCTTAAAGTAAATTACAGGACCAGTAAAATATTTCATCCCAGCGCTCAAAATGAAAGATTTGTTGTAATTATTGTTGATAATCTTTCCAGCTCTTAGTGACAGGTTAGTAAATAATTTAATTAAATCTTAAATAAAAAAGGTTAACTTCTAAGAAATTTTAAGAAATAAATAAGTTTAGATATAAAAGATAATCAAATAGATAACAGGATAAAAATTAAATAAAATATAAAAATATTTTATTGATATATTTAATATATTTGTTTGACAGTAGTCATTATAAAAAAAATTAGTAGTTTATTAGTTCTTGCTGAATAATTCAGCATTTTTTTAAATTATCTACCTAAAACTAAATAATTAATTAGAATTAAATAATTAAAAATAAATGGGAACAAGAAAAACTTTTCCAGGAAACTTAAGAACAAAAAAGAAAAGAAATATACAAGAAGATATACAACTATAATTTTTTTCTTAATAATAATTACATTATGCATAATTTTTATAACAAAATGTATATCAAATAATAAATCTGAATTATCTAAAACTTCTACTACAAATACTTCTGAAGCTATAAACAATACTAAAGAGGCAACAACACAAGATACATCAAATGAAACAACAACCAAAAGTACTTTACTTGATACAAAAATAAATTCTAACAATTCAGACATATCAATAGTGATTACTAAGGGATTAGTGAATAAAGATAATGATAAACAAGTTGCTCTAACATTTGATTCAGGATGGGAATATAAAAATACTGAGGAGTTCTTAAATATTCTTGAAAGTTATAATATAAAAGCAACATTTTTTACTAGAGGTTTATGGGCTAAAGATCATCCTGAACTTGCAAAAGCAATAGTTAATAATGGGCATGATTTAGAAAACCATTCATTAACTCATGGCCATATGAATTCAATGACAGATGCAGAAATTGAAAATGAAATTAATACTACAACAGATATAATAAAGGAAATAACAGGATTTACCCCACAGTTATTTAGACCGCCCTATGGTGAATACGATACCAGGATATTAAAAATTTTAAAAAAGGGTGGATACACTTACACAATTTTATGGACTATAGATAGTTATGACTGGGCACAAGAAATGAATGGAGTAAAGATAATAAAGGATTACCTTGTCAATAGGGTGCTAAGTAAAGCTTCAAATAATGCAATAATTTTAATGCATATTGGAGGCTATGAAACCGTTAACGCACTTCCTGAAATTATTGAAGGCTTAAAATCACAAGAATATGAATTTGTTAAAATAAAAGATATGCTTTAATTTTAACTTATACTTTAATTTGTAATTTAACTTACCTATGAAAATTTTTGTTAATATCTCTAATAAATTTTATTAATATCGCTAATAAAAATTAGCTTAATAAAATTATGCAATTATTTTGAATAATATAAATCTTTAAGTTTTTTACCCATTGTCCAATATTGATCATTTACATAACAAAGTATATTCATCTTAGAAATTAATGGCTCTTCATCATCCCCAAGAAATTTTTCATCAACATGAGTGCTTAAAACTTCTGCAATAAATATCTCATGAGTATTTAATTCCATAGTTTCAGTAACTTTGCATTCTAAACAAATTGGGCATTCTTTTATTAAAGAAACATTGATTTTTTCTGCAGGAAACTTTATAAAACCTGTCATTTTAAATTTATCAACCTTATCCCCGTGACTGTATCCACATTTATCTATTTGCTCCATAATATCAACTGACGCGATGCAAAGGCCAAATTCTTTATTTTGCTTAATTATTTTGGCTGAATACTTACCCTTGCCAATACTTACATATAACATATTCGGCTTATAATCAACAATTCCTACCCAGGAAAGAGGAATTATATTATCAGTAGATAAATCATTTTTATTAGCTCTGCAAGTAGCAAGAGTAACTGGTAATGGCAGAACTAAATTTTGTACTTTTTGTAGTAATTTCATTTTTGCCCCTAAACCTTTCTATTTTGTTTTAAAAAACCTTGTAATTAAAACGGTTTTGCCGTTCTTCGCCGAATAATAATTTCATCCACCCATGAGTTATCAGATAATTTAAGCATATAAATAATCGTTTTTGCTATATCTTCGGGAGGCATTAAATCAGATTTATTTATATCAGGTCGTGCGCTGTCTATAAGCTCCGTATCAACTCCTCCAGGGTGTATTAGTGCAACAGAAATCCCATCTTTTTGAACTTCATTTGCCATCGACTTTGAAAGACCAACAACTGCATTCTTGCTTGCAGAATATATTGCCTGCTGAGGATATCCTTTAAACACAACATTACTGGAAATATTTATTATAAAACCATTTTTTTGCGGGATCATGATTTTTAATGCCTGCTGACAGCATAAAAAAACTGCTTTAAAATTCACATTCATTATTTTTTCATAATCACTAATATCAAAATCAACAAGATTTCCTCCAATAAATATACCTGCATTATTAATAAGAATATCTAATTTACCAAATTCTTCTTTTACTTTACTAAATAATTTTAATATATCTTCTTCTCTTGACATATCAGCCGGAACAATAAGAGATTTGCCATTAAAAGAGTCTATATTTTTTTTCACTTCTATCAATTTCTCTTTTGTTCTTGCTGCAAGAACAACAATTGCGCCTTCCTTTGCCAGCTCAATGCTGATAGCTCTTCCAATACCTTTACTTGCACCAGTTACAATTACAGTTTTATTATTTAAATCCATTGTTTACTGCGCCTTTATATGATTTTATTTATTTTATAAATATGCTTTCTCCACTTTATTCACATTTATCAGTTTTAAAATCTTTGTGTTTTTAAAGTCTTTTTAAATGATACTTTTTATTTTAATTTGCTTCAAATATTATTTTTAAGTAATGTCATAAAAAATTAAATGTATTTAAATTAATAATTAAATGCTAATACGTGCTTATGAAATATCTTATACTGTTTTTTATATTTAATTTTTTAAAAATTATTATTATCTACAAAGAAGATTCTCTTAAAACATATTCAAAAGTATAACCATTGTCTTGAACTATATTTTTAATTTCTTCTCTTACTTTTTTATAATCAAACTCATAATTATACTTTTTGCCAAATAAAACTGATTGTTCTTCTATTGAGCCTTCTCTGCCACCACTAATATATTTTGTTTTTTCTACTTTAAATCCAAATCCTGGACTTATATCATCACTGTCATAGCCACCAGATGATATGCCAGAGCCTGTTTCTGTTAAAATTTCAAAAAATCTTATTAATTTTTTATCATCATCTATTTTGACTTTGCATTTATACATTAGTTTTTGCCTACTTAAAAATGCTTTTCTTTCTGCAACTAATGCCTCAAATTTTAATAAATTTGGTTTTTCCTCAATAAATTTTCCAGTAACATTACCATTACTATCAATTTTTAATATTAATTCTTTCACTGTTGACATAATTATTTGTCCTTTCTTTAAAAAATTTTTTTAATTTATACTACTTTATAGAATTAGAAATATACTGAAAAACAAATTAAAATTTAAAAACTTTTTAAATTTAATTTAATTTATTTATTATAATGATTATCAGGGCTTAAATTTTTTATTATAAATAAAAATTCTTTTAAAATATCTCTTCATAATATAAACTATATTATATAGAAATGATATAAAATAAATATATTTAATTCATAAATATTAACAATTAACAAATAAAACATTAAATAAATAATAAAAAATAACAAAAGATAATAAAAAATATAATAAATATCAAATATAAAATATAACATAAAAATAACTCTAAGGAATATTTTTTAACTTTTTCACAATAAATTTTCACAATAAAGATACTAATTATAATCTCACAATTATTTTATAAAAATATTTTCAATTAAAAATATAAAAAATATAAATAAAGGGATGGTATTTTATGGATGTTATTACTAAAACAATAATTATTCTTGCAGCTATCTTATTTTTCTTTTTTCTAATCGGGATAAGAATAGTAAGACCAACTCATCGTGGTTTAATCGAAACTCTCGGGAAATATACAAAGTTTGCTTTGCCAGGATTTCACTGGATTGTGCCTATTATTCAAAGAATTTATCTTGTAGACATTAGAGAGCAACTTGTAAATGCAGAGCCTCAAGTAATAATCACAAATGATAATTTAAATGCAACAGTTGATGCACAGGTTTATTTAAAAGTTAAATCTGATGAAGAAAGCGTAAAAAATTCTATGTATAATGTTACAAATTATCGTCTTCAAGTGGTTAACCTTGCAAGGACTACTTTAAGAAATATTATAGGTACTCTTACTCTTAAATCTGCAAACAGTGAAAGAGGCAGGATTAATATGGACCTTGACCAAACTCTCAAAGTAGAAACTAAAAACTGGGGTATTGAAATACTTAGAACCGAGCTTAAAGAAATTGATCCTCCAAAAGATGTTCAGGAAACCATGAATAAAGTAGTTAAAGCTGAAAATGAAAAAATTGCTGCTATCGATTTTGCAACAGCAGCAGAAACAAATGCTGATGGTGTAAAAAGAGCTGAAATAAAAAAAGCAGAGGGAGTCAAGCAAGCAAAAATTCTTGAAGCAGAAGGTGAAGCGCAGGCTATTAAACTTGTAAATGAAGCTGCTGATAAATATTTCGTTGGGAATGCACAGCTACTTAGAAAATTACAAGCCATGGAAAACGCATTAAGAAATAATGCAAAGATAATTCTTCCATCAGATAGTGAACTGGTTAATGTAATTGGAGAGATGTCCGGAGTATTGCCATTAAAAAGAGAAATAAAAGAATCAAAAGAACAGTAATGGGCAATAATTTATAATTAAAAAAAATTCTTAAACTAAAAAATGGTCATATCCATGACCATCTAACATTTGTTCTTTACCATCTTTTAGTAATCTTATTCCTTTTTTTTCTGTAATTTCTCCTACCACAATACCTTTAACCATATCCAAATTTTCTTCAGAAACGGTGTATACTAGTTCAAAATCTTCTCCTCCATACAAAGCAAAATTTAAAGCGTCGCCTTCACAAGCTTGAGCAGCTTTTTTAGTAATTGGTTTTATTGGAATAGAATCAGCATAAATTATGGCACCTGTATTACTTTGTTCACATATTCTAGTGACTTCTGAAGCAAGACCATCTGAAACGTCTATCATTGCATTTATGTATTTTAAAAATGATTTAACTTTATAAAATTTAGCTTCCGGTTCTGTGTGCTTTCGTTTTACCTCATCAAAATTATTTACATTTTTTAAAAAAAGATTAAGACCTGCAGTACTCGAACCAAGATCACCACTTACTAAAATAATATCTCCAGGTTTAGCATTTGATCTAAATTTTAAGTTTTGTTTTAATGCCTCACCAATCATACAAATATCTATAATTAATTGATTACCATGCGTTATATTCCCCCCAATGATTTCAATATTATACTTTGCACAAGTTTCCCGCATACCTTTATAAATATTTTCTATAATTTCTGCGTCAAATATTTTGGGAATAACAAGAGATACAAGAAAAAATTTTGGCTCCCCACCCATAGCACCAATATCGGATACATTTACTTCAACAGCCTTTTTACCTATTTGTTGAGGAGTAAAATAATTTAAAGAAAAATGATCACCTTCAACCATTGTATCTGTAGTAAAAAGCAAATAGTTATTGCCAAATTTTATTACAGCAGCATCATCTCCTATCCCCCTGATTATCTGCCTGTTAGTTGGTTGTTTTGTAATTCTTTTTATAAGCTCAAATTCTCCACCTATCTTCGCAATATCCATTTTTATGCCTTCTATTCCTGATTAATTTTTATAATTTTTCTCTACTAATTCTTAAATTTTTATAACTTTTATAATTTCTATAATTCTAATACTAATAATTTTATTAAATTTTCTATTAAATTTTTAATTTGATTTGGCAGATCATTTAATAAATCAATTTAATATATGAATTTGATCAATTAATTAGTAATAAAAATAATAAATATATAGTTAATTAATAGCATGCCAAGCTGTTTTTAAAATATTTTTTTAAAACATCAATAGCACAATACTTACCACACATAGTACATTTATCACTTGTAATTTTACTTTCCTCCCTTATTCTCTTAGCTTTTTGTGGATCTATAGATAAATTTATTTGCTTCTGCCAGTCAAGATCTTTCCTTGCTTTTGCCATTTCTATATCTTGATTAATTGCCCCCTTAATTCCCTTAGAAATATCAGCAACATGAGCAGCAATTCTTGTGATTATAACACCTTCTCTCACATCATCTATTGTAGGTAATCTTAAATGCTCTGATGGAGTAAGATAACATAAAAAATCAGCACCATAAAATGCTGCAATAGCTCCACCTATCGCAGCTGCAATGTGATCATAACCAGAAGCTATATCAGTAACCAACGGCCCTAACACATAAAATGGGGCATTATTACAAATCTTTTTTTCAAGAATTACATTTGCCTCTATTTGACTAAGTGGCATATGCCCCGGCCCTTCAATTATTACCTGCACTCCTTCTTTTAATGCTTTTTGTGCAAGTTCTCCCAGTATTATTGTTTCTTGTATTTGACTCCTATCAGTAGCATCGACAATACAGCCTGGTCTTAATCCATCTCCGAGGCTTAAAGTAACATCATATTTTTTTGCAATTTTTAATAACCTGTCATAACTCTCGAAAAGAGGATTTTCTTTATTATTATGTAGCATCCAGGTTGTTAGAAAGGCACCTCCTCTACTAACAATATCTAAAATCCTACCTTGATTTTTTAACCTTTCAACAGACTGCATATTTACTCCACAATGAACAGTCATAAAATCTACTCCATCTTCGGCATGTTTTTCTATAACCTCAAAAATTTCTTCTTCATTCATACCAGCAATACCTTTTTTATCGGAAGCTTCTATGGCAGCCTGATAAACAGGAACCGTTCCAACTGGGATGGTAGAATTTTCTAAAATGGTTCTTCTTATCTTGTCTATATCTCCTCCAGTGCTTAGATCCATAATAGTATCTGCTTTTGCATTTATAGCTACTTCTAATTTTTTTAGCTCTTCTTCTAATACTGCATGCTCTGGAGATGTCCCGATATTTGCATTAACTTTAGTCCTTAGTCCACAACCAATTGCCGAAAAAATATTTAAAGATTTATGTTTTTTATTGTAAGGAATAACAATACTACCATCAGATATATGCTTTCTTATATATTCAGGATCATAACCTTCCTGATTAGCTATTATTTTCATCTCTTCTGTAACATTACCAGCTTTTGCTTGCTCTAATAAAGTCATTTATAATCAATCTCCTTTAAAAATATTTGTTTATTTTTTATTTTTTTATCGGTTATCATTATTTTATGCATTAATTTTTCTGATATTATTAAATTATTATTTATTATGAAAATTATCATTAAAACAACTCTAATGAGATTAAATAAATTAATTTATAATAAAAAAATAAAGCTTATTTAAATTTGTCTAAGTTAATTTTATTTAATTTAATTTATCCTTAAAAAATTTTTATATATTATTATCCTATATTCTAATGTGACTTTATTTTATTCTAATGTGTATTTATTTGTTCTTTTTTAAAGGACTGAATAATATTTATAAACTTTCTACACTCCTTTTCAACATCTGGTTTTGTAATAATTGCAGAAATTATAGCAATAGAT
>JAMDDL010000203.1 GCA_023488645.1 Actinomycetota bacterium
GGGATTTAAGTAATTTTTATTAAACAAGGAGAGTTTAAAATGCAAAAAGGTTTTACAAGAAATTTTGAACCCTTAAGAATTTTAAGGGAAAATCAGGTAGAGCAAATTCATAAGGCATCCTTAAATGTTCTGGAGGAAACAGGATTTTTATTTGATTCGGTTAAAGCTCTTAAACTTCTGGAAGAAAATGGATGTAAAGTAGATTATAATACTAAAATTGCAAAAATACCTTCAACTCTGGTTGAAGACTGTATAAGAAGAACCCCGTCCTGTTTTCATGTCAGAGCGCGTGATCCTAAAATGAGTATCATGTTTGGAGCAAATACAACATATTTTTTTAATTCAGCCGGTGCAAGATATACAGATATTGATACAGGGGAGGTAACAATGCCCACCCTTGAACAAAATAATAATGGTGTTCTTATTTCCGATGCTTTAAGTTCAGTTCATGCTTTTCCATCTTATACACCTTATTTTGAAATTGAAGGAGTTCCTCCGGCAATGTCATGTCCAGTAAGTTGTGCTTCAAGACACAGATTTTCAGGCAAACCTTCAAGGGGAGCACAGCCAACTTATACTTATATCTGGGAAACTAAAATAGCACAAGCAGTTGGCGCACAGCTTCTGGGATGTGTTGAAGGTGCTGCTCCTCTTTCACTTTGTGAAGATGCCATCGAGGCAGCTTATGTTTATCTTGATGCAGGCTTTCCTATTTATATTGCTTCAGGATCTATAATGGGCGGTTCGCATCCTATAACAGTTGCCGGTGCAAGCGTCAGTCATAATGCGGAGCTTCTTGCAATTATAGTTTTGCTTCAATGCATAAAACCGGGATGCGGTATTATTGCAAATAATTTTGTTTCTTCAATGAATATGGCAACAGGTGATTTAAGCTTTGGTACGGCAGCAATTGCGCTTCATCAGATGGCTTACAATCAGATCTGGCATGATCTGTATAAGATTCCAATCAACAATACAGGGTCTGCATTTTCAAATTCAAAGGTTGTGGATTATCAGCTTGGTGCTGAAAAACTTCCCCTGGCAATGTGTTCAGCTCTTTCAGGTGCAAACCTTATTGTCTTACATGGCGGAGTAACTGCGGAACTTGCATATAATCCTATCCTTGCAATTATTGATGATGATATAGCAAATACCATTGGAAGAATTATTGAAAGTTTTGATGTAAATAATATAACTATTGGCCTTGATACAATAATGGACGTAGGAGTAAGTCCCGGAACATTTTTAAATACAAAGCAAACCAGGACTTACTGGAAAACTGAAAATTACATTACAAAAGTATTTGATAAGCTGTCATATAAAGAATGGGTTGAAGGCGGCAAAAAGACTGTAATTAAGAAAGCAAAGGAAAGATATGATGAAATACTTGCAACCCATAAACCTTATCCTTTAGCTGAAGATCAGGATAAAGCTATAACCAATATATTGAAAGAAGCTGAAGAGTTTTATAAGAAGAAAGGCCTTATTTAAAATTCGAAATAATAGTTTAAATAAAAAGTATTAAAAAAATTCATGCTTCATTAATAATTATTAATTGACAAATATATTCTTATGTAATAAATTATAGTAACATTAAAAAATCGTTTTTTATTAAACTTCATTATTTAATAATTAAAAAAAGACAGGTTTAATAATTAAATAAAATATAAAAAAACGTTTTTTAAAGCTATAATCCATCAGCTCATTAATTTATTAATTAAATTGATCTTTACAGAAAAATTATTAATTAACAAAAATGCAAAGGAGGAAAACAAAACAAATAAGGAATTAAATTAAGTATTAACAATCAAGAAAAAAATTCTGTAAAAACAGTAATTAACAAAGGAAGGATGTAAGATAATGTCAAAAACAAAATTATTATTGATTTTAGTTTTAGCTGCAGCAGTAGTTACAACGTTTATGATTCTGCCGGGCTGTAAAACTACTACAACAACTACAGCAGCAGAAACAACAGCTGCTGAAACCACGGCGGCAGAAACAACTGTTGCGGCAGAAACAACTACAACATTACCTGCAGGCGGTTATCCTTATTATGAGAAAATGAGAGAAGCAGCTAAAGCAGGTACGGAATATCCTGATGCACCTGCCAAAGATTTTTCTCTGGCATTTACAAACATAATGGGCGGTATTCCATTCTGTGAAAATGTATGGAAAAGCGTTCAGGATCAATGGAAGCTGGCTGGGGGAGATCCTGCTAAACTATATTATGCAGATAATCAGTATGATGCAACAATAGGACTTAAAAATGCTGATATTATGCTGGCTAAAAAACCCAATGTTCTAATAAACTTCCAGTTTGATTCAAAAGTTAACAGTATTATTTCAAATAAATTTGGGGCTGCCAATATACCTATAATAGCTGTTGATGTTCCAACTCCGAATGCTCCGTTCATGGGTGTAAATAATTTTCAGGTTGCTTATATGGCTGGCGAGGCTGCTGTAAAAGAAGTTGAAGCAATGGGTGGAATTGATAAGATTGATAACATAATACTTGGACAGTTCCCTGCAGGTGGAGAAGTTTTAATGCTCCGTTCGGAAGGTTTTTATCAGGCATTTGTTGATAAATATGGTGCTGATGTAGTGGATCCTAAAACCATAAGATTTGACGGAGGCGCCGGTGAAGCTGAACAGGCAAATAAAGCTATGACAGATGTTTTGTCAAAAATTCCAGATGCTAAAGTTGTTGCCTTGACTTCCATTAATGAAGAAACAATGAGCGGAATTATTTCAGCAATACAGACTGCAGGTAGATGGGACCCTGCAAATTGGATAGTTATTACCCAAGGTGTTGATGATGTTGGCAAGCAGCAGATTCGCGATGGTTTAACTGATGGAGGTATTGCTTATTTCCCGGAACATTATGGAGAATATCTGATTCCTGGTTCAGTAGCACTAATGAACGGTCAGCCTGTTCCTCCATTCATGTATGTTGAAAATGTGGTTATTACCAAAGATAATATCGATCAATATTATCCAAAGCAATAACCAAAAAAATGTTTGATTGATTTTAAATTATTAAATAAAATTGAGGAGACTATAATAAAAAACAGTCTCCTCAATTTAACATGTACAGGTGGTGGTAAAGTGTCTGGTAGTAACGGCATAATTTTAAAAATGGAAAATATAACCAAAACATTTCCCGGAGTAGTAGCTCTTGATAATGTTTCCATAGAGCTATACAAAGGGGAAGTTTTAGGTATATTAGGTGAAAACGGTGCAGGAAAGTCTACCTTAATTAAAATCCTTGCAGGAAATTATATTAAAGACTCAGGATCCATTTATGTAGACGGACAGAAATTTGAGATTAAAAATCCATCTGAAGCAATGGCTTCAGGAATAAGAGTAATTTATCAGGAATTAAATACTTTAAATAATTTAACTGTTGCAGAAAATATATTTATTGGTGAGCAGCTTATAAAAGGCCCATTTAGGATTGTTGACTGGAGGGCAATGAACAGTAGAGCTGCTGAAATTCTTGACAGTCTTAATGTTGTCCTTGATCCGAACTCCATAATAGGGGATTTAACTATTTCTGAAAAGCAGATAGTAGAAATTGCAAAGGCAATCTCAAGGGAAGCAAAAATTCTTGTAATGGATGAGCCAACTGCAGCACTAAGCGAAGAAGAAACCCAATCACTGTTTAAAATAATTAACACCCTTAAATCTCAGGGAGTTTCTATCATTTATATATCTCACAGATTAAAGGAAATTTTTGAAATAACTGACAGAGTTGTAGTTCTTAGGGATGGTAAAAAAGTTAAGTCCTTAAAAACAGAAGGTACTGATGCCAATGAACTTGTTACTTTAATGGTAGGCCGCGATATAAAGGAAATGTATCCAAAAAGAGAAGTACCAATAGGGGACACTGTAATGGAAGTTAAAAATCTTAGCGCTGATGGTTTTTCCGGTATTAGTTTTACCTTAAGAAAAGGTGAAATACTTGGAATATTTGGCCTTCTTGGATCAGGAAGAACTTCCCTTGTTAAAGCGTTATTTGGAGCAAACAGGATTAAGGGCGGCGAAATAACTATTAACAAAAAAATAGTAAACATGAAAAGTCCAAGAACAGCAAGAGATGAGAAAATAGGTCTTGTTCCGCTGGACAGAAAAGTTGAGGGCCTGGCTCTTAGAATGGGAGTAAAAGAAAATATCACACTTGCAAATATTGAAGATCTTGGAAAGGGATTTTTAATAAAAAGGCAGCTTGAAAATAAAAAAGCAGGAAAGTGGATAAAGGAAATAGGTATAAAAACTCCAAATGTTGATCAGGAAGTTAACAGCCTCTCAGGTGGAAATCAGCAGAAAGTAGTTCTGGCAAAATGGCTGGAAAGCGGTTCAAAAATAATAATTTTAAATGAACCAACAAGGGGAATTGATGTTGGTGCAAAAATTGAGATATATAAACTGATGCAGGATCTTTGCGAAAAAGGTTCGGCAGTCATCATGATAAGTTCAGAGCTTCCCGAGATTTTATCCATTGCTGACAGAATACTTGTCATGAGTAAGGGCAGACTTACCGCACAGTATACGGGAAAAGAAGCTACCGAAGAAAAATTGCTTCAGTCTGCATGCATTTAACATTTAATAGGAGGAAAAGATGCCTGAAATTAAAGCTTCTTTGGCAGAGCCTGTTAAAAAAGCTAAATTAAGCAATACGGGAATTCTGTTTATTATTTTAGTAGTGCTGTTTGCATTATTTTCTTATGTTGGAAGACCTTTCTTCTTTTCGGTGCTAAATCTGGTGCCAATGCTTAACAATCTGTCATTTATAGGCATAGTGGCAGCAGTTTTAACTATGGTTATGGTAACAGGAGAAATTGATTTTTCAATTGGAGGAAATATCGGGCTTACCGCAGTTCTTGCAGGATTTTTACTTGCAAGAGGTATACCTGGCTGGCTTGTTGTTATAATTGCTCTTTGCACAGGCGCCGTAATGGGTGCTTTTAACGGATTCATTGTAACTGTAGTTGGGGTAAATTCCATAATTGCTACAATTGGCACAATGTTTGTTTGGAGAGGAATTGGTTATACTTTGTCTAATGGAGAATCAATTCTTGCAATGAATCCGGTTATTGATTTTATAGGAAGAGGTTTTCTGTTTAAAGTTATACCATTTCCAATTGTACTTTTTATTATTGTTTTTGCTATAACTTATGTAGTAATGAATCTTTCAAAATGGGGCAGAAGAATTTATGCAATAGGAACAAATCCCATGGCTTCATATCTATCCGGAATTAATGTTAAAAAAGTTAAATTTATAAATTTCCTTGTCTGCGGAATTACTGCATCTCTTGGCGGACTGATACTGACCTCTCTTACAGCAGTTGGCATGCCCCAGCACGGACAGGGACTTGAACTTGTAATTATCTCCGGGATCGTGCTTGGAGGTACCGCACTTGGCGGAGGCAGGGGACAGATACTCGGTACTCTTGCAGGGATACTTATATTAAGTATTTTGTATAATTTTTTAACAATAATGAATATTTTATACTTTTACATTCAGATTGTTCAGGGGGCTGTTCTGATACTGGTAGTTGCAACATATGAAATAAGGCAGTCAAGAGCTGTAAAAAGAGTTTAACGATTTAAATTTTTTCAATAATTTTTATAATTTTGGAGGCTAAATGGCAAAACCGGAAAAAAAATATTTGGGGTTTAAGAATTTTTTAAGAACTCCTGCTCCAACCTTAATAGGAATTTATATATTAATGATAATTATTTTTACTGTTGCCAATGAAAATTTCCTGTCAATTCAGAATTTCAGAGGTATTTTTAATAATTTTGCTGTTTTCGGGGTACTAGCCTCAGGAATTACTGTTGTCATGATTGCCGGAGGTTTTGATCTTTCCATCGGCTCAATTGCAGGTCTTGTTGGAATATTTAGTGCAGTTTTAATGATGGACAGATTTGGTGTGCCTACTCCGCTCATTTTTGTAATTGCAATAGCCATAGGGTGCACTCTCGGACTTATAAACGGACTAATAATTACAAAGATCGGGATAAATCCCATAATTACAACACTTGGCACTCTAGCAATTATTAGAGGAGTTTGTTATTTCTGGGCAAATTTAAACCCGAGAATCTATAATGTTTTTATTCAAAATCTGGGAAGAAAATTTGTACTTAATGCTGTTCCTTATACTACCATATATATTACAGTTTTTTTCATTATTCTTTCTCTCATACTTAAATTTACAAGATTTGGAAGGGATTTATATACAATTGGAGGAAATGAAACTCTTGCAAGACTTGCAGGTATTCGTGTTGATCGGATAAAGACAATAACATATATAATATCAGGATTTTTCTGTGCAATAGCAGGGCTTCTTTTAATTTCACAGCTTGGCTCCGGCAGGCCGGAGTATGGAACCGGAGCAGAACTTGAGGTGCTTACCATCGTTGTTCTTGGCGGTGTTGCTGTCGGCGGAGGTAAAGGTAATTTTCTTGGAGTATTTATTGCCCTTATAATTATTCAGACAATTTCAAATGGAATGGTTATGATGGATGTTCCGATATTCTTAAGACAGGTAGTTAAGGGCGCGCTGCTGGTTCTTGTAATTTCAATTGATGCCTTACGTAACAGGCGAAATCTGCAGCTTTACTAAAAGAGTTTGCCTGTCGAAGTTTATAAATAAGAATGTAAGGAAATAAAAATTATTAATATTAATTTTTTTGCAATTAATTTTAAATATTTATTGCAGAACTGCTATTATTTGAATTAAAATTTATAAAATTATATATTTGTTCTTTTTCAGAGTAATTATTTGGAAATATGTTTTCAGGTAATTTATAAATTTATATAATTTTTCTCAAATTTAAATTGAATTACAAATAGCACAAGTATAGTTAAGGGAGATTTTATGGCTTTGAAAAATTACCTTATTTTTGATTTTGGAGCAAGCAATGGAAGGGCAATAGTTGCAAAGTTTAATGGCAGCAAATTTGACCTGGAGGTAACTCACAGATTTGACAACAGACCTGTTTATGTCACCGGAACTTTATACTGGGATATCTTAAGATTGTTTTCAGAGCTAAAAATAGGAATCTCTGCTTCACAGAAAGATTATGGGAAAATAGAATCTCTTGGCATTGACACCTGGGGAGTTGATTTTGGCTTTATAGACAAAAATGGTCATATGCTATCCAATCCCCATCATTACAGGGATGAGGCAAGAACCAGAGCAGCGGATTTTGTTCATAAGGATTTTTCCCGGGAAAAACTGTTTGAATTAACCGGGGGACTGGTAATGGAAATAATGTCTCTTTATCATTTATATAACCTGAAAATCAATAAAGCAGTTGAATTGACAAATGCATATAAATTTTTAATGATGCCTGATTTATTTAATTATTTCCTTACAGGTAATGCTTTTAATGAATTTACAGATGCCACTACTACCCTTACATATGATCAAAAAAATAAAAAATGGTCAGACAAAATCCTTAATAAGCTGGGCATATCCAAAGATTTATTTCCGGAAATTATTCAACCCGGAAGCAAGGTCGGGGATATCCAGAAATCCATACTGGATGAACTTGAAATTGCAAACATTCCTGTAATTGCACCGGCATCACATGATTCCGCTTCCGCAGAAACAGGTATTCCTGTAATAGAGGCAAAGAAAAACTGGGCTTTTGTAAGTATGGGGACATGGCTTGTCGAGGGAATAGAAACCCCGGAACCTGTAATTACCCACGAGGCTTTTAAATCAGGTTATGGCAATGAAGGAGGATGTGAAGGCAGAAATCTGTTTGTAAAGAATATAAATGGCTTATGGATCATTCAGCAATGTATGGAAAAATGGCGAAAAGATAAGGGTAAAAATATTGCATGGCCTGAAATTGATGAAATTTATCCTAAAGCTAAACCATTTTATGCATTTATTAATGTTGATGACCCTGTTTTCCTGCCACCATCTGCAGATATGTCTAAAGTAATAGCAAGATACTGCAGGGAGAAAGGGCAGAATATTCCTGAAGGTATTGGGGCAGTTGCAAGATGCTTCTATGAAAGCCTTGTTCTTAAAATTAAAAACAATATTTTACTGACTGAAAAATTAACAGGTAAAAAAATTGAGCTTGTACAATTAGTTGGAGGAGGTACAAATAATAAGCTTATCTGCCAGTGGATTTCAAATGCTGTCGGTGTACCGGTAGCTGCAGGGCCAACAGAAACAACTGCTGTAGGTAATTTACTGATGCAGCTTAAGGGCACCGGGGAAATCAAAGATGTCAATGAGGGAAGGATACTATGCCGCAACTCATCAAACGTTCTTGTTTATGAACCTGAAGAAAAGGCAGTATGGGATGCTGCGTATGAAAAATATGTAAAGATTTTATAAAAAAATGATTTTGCTTATATTATAGAAAATTTGGTTTTATTAAAAAAATTAAAAATAAATATTTATTTATATAATAATATTGGCCGTTAGTTTTATTAATATTATTAAAAGTTTTATATTAAGATTATTTTTTAATATAAATTTTGATATCAAAATTTCTAATTAATTTATTTAAAAATCTTTATTTTAAAAAATCAGTAAAAAAGTTAATATTAAAAAAACGTTTTTATCAAAATTTATCAATTTGAAAGGGGAGATTTTTAATGGAACTAAAAGTAGATGCTCATCTATGGTGTCTTGGGACCTACGCTGAAAGGTATGTTCCTGGCGGTTATTATGATGAACTTACAGTTGATGAACAACTGGAAATCATGTCAAAAATTAAAGGACTTTCGGGGCTTTTTACATTTTATCCCACATTTCCGCTGCCCGATGATCCTGGGAAGCTGGTAAAAAAAGTTGAAAGTTATGGACTTAAAGTTTCAAATATCGCTGTTGAATGCTGGGGAGACAGAAAATGGAAGCACGGCTCATTTTGCACAAATGATGAAAAAATAAGGAAGCAGGCAATAAAAATTTTTAAGGAAGCAATTGATTTTGCAAAAATCGTCAAGGCTAACAGTATTCTACTTTGGCCCGCTCATGATGGTTATGACTATACATTTCAAACTAATTATATCGATGGATGGAAGAATATGGTAGAAACCGTAAGAGAAATCGGTGAATATGCAGGGAATATGAAAATAGCCATAGAGGCTAAAAGCA
>JAMDDL010000079.1 GCA_023488645.1 Actinomycetota bacterium
GCTTTGCCTTATGACTTCCTTTAGATTCCACCTCGCGGTGGACACCCTTGTCTTTGGCTAACGGTTGGCACTATCAACCCCCGTATCAGACTTTCACTGACTAGCAAGCGCCCATGCTGGGCGCACATTCAAAAAAATAACCCCCCAATTTTTCCGGAGGGTTATTTTTTTCCTTTAAGAAAAGCAGGCGTCCAATTCACTTGCTTTTATCTTTCATTTTCGTCTCTTTTTTCTTATGTATTGTTTTTCAAGCTTTAAAAACTTGTATATTTAAATTTTTAATTTATAAATACGGTTGTTACTATTCTTCTTGAATCTGTCTCAATCATACCGACTCCTATTTTTGTATACTGACTTCTTAGCATATTATCTCTGTGAGATGGACTGTTTAGCCATGCATTTAAAAATCCTTCAGGTGTTCCAACTGAAGCAGGAGCACTCTGAGCCAGATTTTCTCCGGCATATCTGTATCCTATCCCATTACCCTTAAGCAAATTAAACACTGTTGTTCCTTCAGGCGTATAGTGTGAAAAATAATTTCTGTCCATCATATCCTGGCTTCTTGCCTTTGCTATTTCTGTTAAAGACCCGTCAGCAGCCAAAGCATTTAAACCATTTTCAACCCTTACATTGTTAATCAAAGAAGCTATTGCATTTTCATAATCGTTAAGAGGTGCTTCCTTTAATGTCACTGTATTTGTATTGTTTGAAACATCTGTTGCAGTTTTTCCAAGTACATCAATACTGCTTAATTGACCTGCAATGCAAGCTGTGGTAAGCACAATTGATACTGCTATAACAATTGCACTTAAAAACACTAATAAACTTTTTAACCTTGTTTTCATTTGGACGCTCCCTTTCTTTTTAAATATGGAAAAAATAAAAGCCATTTAATCCTGATCTTTCATAGAGGTTTAATGGTAAGGAGCGCTTTGCATAAAAAAATAATAGCCGGTTGCATCACTGGCTCCCTGCATTTCAAGATGCCCAGATAAGAAATGCAGATCATTGCCTCTATTACTGAAAAAAGATTAAATTATCAAATAAACATTAAATAAATTTACAGGACTAATATTAAACAATTAATTATTATTTGTCAATAGAAATATTTAAAAATTTATATTAATTTAATAATTAAATAATTTAACATATAATGTATTAAGAAATAAGACAAGAAAAAAAGGATTTATAAGAAAAAGATTAAAAGATGTTCTTGAAATCAAAAAAATTACAAAAATAATAAAGTGATAATTTCAGATTTTTTTATTTTTTTAATTGCTTTATATAAGCTAATGCCTAACTTGCAGCTATTAATTTGCCTTTATAATACTGAAAATTACAAAAATTTTTAAATTTTTTTTATTATTTTATTTTTTACTTTATTTTTATACATTTCCATATCAGCATAATACTGACGACAGTATCGACCTTTCTTACCAGTTTTTCCAGTATTTGTCCTATATCCTTTAAAACTTTATCTCCAAAATTATTATAAAATAATATTGTAAATATAGTTACAAACTATTAATATAATTATATAAATATTTTATATTAAAAAAATACAAAAGTTAAAAATTTTCAGACCAGGTGATTATTATGAAAATTTACTGCAGCCGGGAAATTTTTTCAGCTCTTAAAAATATAAAATTTCCCAAGACTAAAAAAGAAATTTTAGGTATTGCTCAATTTAATGATGATATAAGCGAAGCTTCAATTATTTCATTAAATAAAATTGAAGACAAAATATATTATTCAATAGATGAGATTTGTGAAAATATAAAAATTGTTTGCGATCTTGAATTAAGAAATGCTCTGAAGAATATAAAATTTCCGGCAACAAAAAGTGAGATAATGAAAGGTTTAAAAAATAAAGATTGTCCTGATTCAGTTATTGAAACAATAGATGAACTGCCTGAAAATTTTGTTTATAACGGCATATCCGATATATGTAAATAATTATCTTAAAAAGAATTTTTTATATATGTGTGTCTCTTATTATGCAACTTGGTTTTTATTGATTCCATAAATCATCATTTTCATCTTACAGTGTCTTCTTTAACTAATTAACAAGCTTACTTAAGTAGTCTGTTAAGAAATTTACAGATTCCAAATAAGTATCTTTTCTGCCCGAAATAACTGTGTCTTTTGTAATTTTTATTTATTTTCAACTAATTTAACGGTATCATATGCAATATAAAATTATAAACCGGAGGTTAATTATTATGATGTCAATTATACCGATAGATTTATCAAAGATAAAAAAGGAAAATACCGACAAGGAAATATTAAGAGTTGGTATTATAGCAGAACTTGATGCTGTAAATCTTTATGAACAGCTTGCAGAAAACACGGATAACAAGGATTTAAAGAAAGTTCTTCTTGATATTGCAAAGGAAGAAAAAACTCATGTTGGCGAATTCCAGGCTTTGCTTTTAAAACTGGACAAACAGCAGGAATCTGAACTTGAAGCCGGGAAAAAAGAAGTTAAAGAAGAACTTAAAGTTAATATTTAAATAAATCATTAATAAACATTTCTGATGCACATACATACTGCTTATTTTTTTAATATTAAGAGCATAACTTAAAAATTTTTAATATTCATTATGTTTTATTTAAAGATTATTACAAGTTATATCTTGCCTGTTATTTATGACAGCTGCATTAGTCTGATATTTGTATTGGTTTTTCTAAATATTTTTAGAATAAAGGATTCAAACTTAAGAATTTTGTTTTTCTTTCTTCCGCTTATAAAACCTTTTATTGCAGTGTCAGAAAAAATAAATTTAAATGAATTATACATCAGTTCAAGGCCTGGTACAGCAGGATTCAGATTTGCTGATCCTACAAATATAATTAGCATCAGAGGACAATCTGATATCGGAAAAATATTTTTACTGTCTAATGCAAATTACTTAATTTTAACAATAATAATTTCATTTATTGCTTTTTTCTTAATAATCAGGTGGCTGATTATTGCCTTATTTTATAAAAGGCTTGTCTTTGAAGACAAGGTATTTAAAAAAGATGTACCTGATTTGTTTAATATAATTGAAAATTATATTAAAAAAATAAATATAAAAAAAATTCCTGATGTAAGTTTAACCCATGGAAAATATTATTCCCCATTTATTGTAGGCGTCAGGAGATTTACTCTGGTTATCTCACCTAACCTGCTGGAAAATCTTACTGAAAGCGAAAAGGAAACTGTAATTTATCATGAGCTATCTCATATAAAAAGAAATGACAATCTTATTGGATGGATGGCTTTGATACTAAGAGATTTAAATTTTTTTAATCCATTTGGTTATCTTTCTTATTTCCTTATAAAATCAGAGCAGGAATCCGGCTGCGATAAGCTGGTATTAAAATTTTCAGGTAAAAAACCGGTAGAAATTGCAAATGATTTTCTTAACTCAATAAAAAAAATAATTACTCTTGAAAATTTCAAAAACAGGTTTAAAACTTCAGTGCCTCCGCAAAGTTCATCTTTTTTACCTGTCAGGTCAATGTATCAGAAAAGATTGTCAAACAGGGTTAATTCCATTTTAAGAACAAATCCTGATAAAATATATGCCAAAATTTTTCCAAGAGTTTTATCATATTTTTTATTTATTTTTCTTTTATTGATTCAAATTATTTATATAATAAAAATAAATGATATTATTATGTTCTTAAGATAGACTTAATAAAAAAATATTAATTTATTAAAATAAATGAATTGTCTTATTTAAAAAGTTAAAATTTTCATATTAATTTGCTATAATAATCTTTATTAGTAATTGAAAAAGGAGGTTGAGTTGATACAAGTTAACAAAACCAAAGATCTGTGGAATAAAGATTTAAAACTTGAGAATTTAAAAAAAGACGCAGGTATAATGTGCTGCTGGTACTGGTGCTGGTGGGTAATGAACAGACTTTAAAATGAAACTTTTTCCAAGCAGATATAACTATTCCTACAGGATAAATGAAAAATATTCATTTATAAATAATGTTCTTACAGGTGCCGTTGATTTTATTGAAAATGATATCTGGAATCCGGTTCTTGATAACAAGCTTGAAAAAGTAAAAAAATATCCTCTCTCAAACCTTATTGAGAGGGGATATTTTTATTATGATTTAAGTGAGGAAGAATCTATTTTTAAAGAACTTTACAAAAACTATATGATTAAGGCTATAAAAAGACCGGTAAGATTTGTATTTTGTCCTACTTATATGTGCAACTTAAGATGTACATACTGTTTTGAAAAAGATTTGTTTTCGCACCCAAGTAAATACATGGACGAAAATATTCTTGACTATGCTGTTAAGGCAATTGAAGAAATTTCAAAAAGTTACTCCGGAGAAGTAAAATTAATAGAATTGTTTGGCGGAGAACCATTGTTAAATAAGAATAAACCTGTAATTAAAAAAATTTTAAATTTTGCAGAAAGCAAAGGTGCAACAATTACTGTAGTAACAAATGGCACTAATATTTTAAATTTTATTGATATTTTTAAAACTTTAAGCAAGCAGATAGATATGTTTCAAATAACAGTTGATGGTGTAAGAGAAATACATGATAAAAGAAGAAAATATTCTTCCGGAAAGGGAAGTTTCGATAAAATTTCAGAAGGAATAGACTGTCTTCTTTTAAATAATATAAATACAAATATCAGGATTAACATTGACAAAACAAATATTGACTCACTGCCCGATTTATTTACATATGTTAATGATAAAAAATGGCTTGAACATCCTAATTTTAAAATTAAACCTTCAATAGTTACAGATCACAGCTCCCTTAAATATAATGATGTCATAATACCTGCAGAGGAACTCCTTGAAAAATTGATATTAATTTATGATAAATATCCCGAACTTGAAGAATTATTTGGTTTTTATATTTTCAAGCCACTGAGACATGTTCTGGAAATTATTAACGGTGCTCCCAATGTTTCTCCTAAATTTTTTAATTGTGAAAGCAATATAATTGAGTTAAATGTATTTTGTCCGGATGGATATATTTATGTGTGTCCGGAATCCATAGGTAAAAAAGAATATGCCATCGGAAGTTTCTATCCGGAATTTACTTTTTATGAGGATAAAAAAAATATCTGGCAAAAAAGAGATATCTTTTCGATAGAAAAATGCAGAATTTGTAAATTTGCACCAATATGCGGCGGCGGCTGCGCTTATTCTTCACTTCTGATATTTAAAAACAATAAAGAGCCTGTTTGCGAAAGATATCAGGAAACACTTGACAAGTTTTTAAAATTAAGAGGTAAAAGAATTCTGGAAAAATTTTTGGCTTAACAGATAAAAAATCTTAATAAACTCTGCTCCCGGACATTTTTGGTCTTTGTTCTTGATTTTTTTAATTTAATATAATATATTTAATATGCAAAACGTTTTGTATTTATAAATTATATAAATTATTAATAAATTCAATGAAAAACAATAAATTAATGGATAATAGTATATATCTAAAGAATTTAGGATATTTTGATGCTACTTCTAAATTAACTCATGCACATAAAAAATTATTAAAAATTCTTTCAGCTTACGGGGAAGTCAGGAGAATTGAAATATTTAGCGACAAGAATTCCTGTTTTGTTGAGATGTCAACACCATATGAAGCTGAAAATGTCAGGAAATACCTTGACGGAACATATTTTAACAGTAAAAATTAATAGTTCAGTAGCATCATATTTGCATCTGTTTCGATCTGTAGCGCAATACCCAATCTTCTCTAATTAATTCTTGCATTAATTGCTAATTACATAAGTTGTAGATTATGTATTTAAAGTTGTAATAAGATAATAAATTTATATACAAAAATCATAATTTCTTCTTTAATATAAAAAGGTTTAGAACCAAAGCTGCCGCCAGCAAAATGGCTGATATAATTATATAAATATAATTTATTTTTTTCGCAGTAGCAAAACCTTGCTTTATAATCTCTATTTTGCTTGAATGTATATCCAGGTCACCCCCGTGTTCCGGGCATGCTCTGTTAAATATTCCAGTAACTTTTACTGTATCTCCAATAAAGCTATATTTTCCTGTATATTTTATCTCTTTTGCGTCACCTTTTGTCATCCAGATGCCAATAGCATTTGACCCATCCGATATGTTTACCCAGACATTTTCACCTCGCTCCATGATATCGCCAATAACCTCACCTGAATAAACCACTTCCTTTTTATCATAGTGTTTTGCATTATTTATTAAATCATCACTTGTTGCAGAGATTGCACCAGAACCGTTTGCAATAAGAATCGCTATAAAAGCTGATGCTAAAAATATTTTTAACGCAACCATCTTCTTCTCATTCTATAAAATAAATTGGCCAGTAGTGCAAGCACAGACATAAATTCAAGTCTTGCAACCCACATGATTACTATATAAATAATTTTCAGCGTATTGGGCATCGAAGGTTCTGTAATCCCTATCGACAAACCCACATTGCCTGTAACACTTGCAGATTCAAAAGCAGCAGAAGACAAAGGATATCCAAAAAATACTCCTCCCAATGTTCCAATTGCAAATGTGAGTATATAGGCAAGCACTATAAACATTGCACTCCTGATATGCTTTTCCTCAAGAATTACATCACCTATATGGTGAAATTTATCTAACTGGATCCTTGATTCCGGTAGTAAAATTCTTTTTATTTCCCTTATAAAACCCTTAAAAATAATACCCATTCTTAAACCCTTAAAACCTCCTGCAGTTGAAGCAGCGCTTCCACCAATCAGCATTGAAATTATAACAGCTAAAAGAGCCATATTTCCCCACTCTGTGAAAAATTGCCTGGCATAAATATTCATAAAACCGGTTGTGGTATGACCTGAAATAAGAAGGTAAAAACCCTTCCTGAAAGTCGCAATAAAATCAGGATATACATTCAGCTTCATAAGCCCTGCAATAGTAAGTATTGTCAGGAAAGTTGCTGTAATGGTAAAAGACTGAATTTCAATATTTTTAAAAATTTCTTTTCTATTCTTATTCCAGACAGCGTAATGCAATGCAAAATTAAATGACCCTATTACGAAAAATATTACAGTGGCAATTTCAAACCAGGTGCTGTGGTAATATAATATGTTTTGTGTCTGCGGTGCAAATCCACCCGTACTCCATGCAGCCATGAAAACCCAGAGGCCATGCAGAAAAGCTCTGTCTGCAGGCAGTCCTATAAACATACCCGTAATCCAGAGAGCCAGGGTTCCGACAATAAGATATGATACACTGATATACCAGATTGCTTTTGCAGTATTTATAACATTTGGAAGAAGCTTTTCATCTTTTGCTTCGCCTACATACATTCTATATGAACCGCTTGTACTTCTTATAAGAAATGTCAATGCAAGCACAACCATTCCCTGGCCGCCAAGATATGTCAGAAAATGTCTCCACATATTTATCCCGTTTGATACATGGTCAAGATCCTGAATTAGTACAAGACCTGTTGTTGTAAATCCACTCATAACATCAAAACAAGCATCCAGAAAGCTTGCATAATTACCACTTAAATAATATGGTATTGCACAAAGAAACATCCCCAGAAACCATGAAAAAGCAGCAATAATCATACCGTGGTTCCATTCGATCTTCCTCTTTTTGCCTGCATTGCAGATGATAATTAAAACAGCACCTAAAATCAGAGAAATTGACATGCTTGTTATAAAATTAAATGCAATGATCCATTCCCTGTATATTAAAGAAATAATTAGCGGAAGCACCTGTATGAGTCCAAGCACTGTAATTATTTTACCTATATAATAACCAATGATTTTTATTGTGTTGTATAGGGAATCCTGCAATTATTTCTCCATTTGTATTATTTCCAACATTTTCACAGTTTTATCTTTAATACATAAACCCAAATAATAAAGAGATAAGCAATCCCATAAAAACCAGAGCAGCAGCAACGCCAATTTCTATTAAAAGTCCTAGAAGATTATGTTTTATATTTTTAAACATTATGAACTGCCTTTTATAGCTATACTTTGCCGAGCACTCTTTCGACTTTTTCTTCAGATCCTTTCCTGGATACAGCAATAACCTCGTCTCCTGGTAAAAGCGTTGTGGAGCCTCCCGGGATTATTACATCATTATTTCTTATGATGGAAATTATTATACAGTCTTTAGGGAATTCAATATCCTTTATCTGCTTATTTACAGAATGGTAATCTGGCTGAAGCTTTATCTCATTAATGGAAAGATTTCCGATAGTTACCAGTGATTTAAGTCTGGATATGAATACTTCACGTTCAATTATATCCACAATGGATGCAGTGCTGCTTACTGCTGTATTTACTCCAAGCTTTTCAAAAATTTTTATATTTTTTGGATTATTAACACGGGCAATTGTCTTTTTTACATTGAATTTATTTTTAGCAATCTGGCACGCAACCAAGTTATCCTGGTCCCTTCCGGTTACTGCAATTAATGCATCTGCAGTTTCAATTTCTGCATCAATTAAATAATTTATACTGGTTCCATCACCGTTTATTACACTAACATCAAGATTGCTGGTTGTATTTGCAATATTTAAACAAAGTTCCCTGTTTGATTCAATTACAGTAACCTTATGTCTTAATTCTGAAAGTGTCCTGGCAAGATAATAACCAACCTTACCACCACCAATTATTATTAGAAACATCGTACTTTCCTCCATGTACTATATATATTCAGCTATTACAAGCATATCTTCCCTGTTTATCCTTATATCGGGCTTTGCCAGTAGGAATTCTTCGTCCCTTACAATTCCAAATATCAAGTAATTATCTACAGAAATATCTTTTATATTCCTGCCTATAATTTTTGGATCCGGCTGTAGATACCTGAATCCTATATTTTTATTTCCAAAAGTGTGCCATATGTCACCTGATTTTTGTTCAAGTATTTTTTTTACATGAGCAACTGCAATACCTGTCAAGCACATAGTATTTAAACCAAGCTGCT
>JAMDDL010000119.1 GCA_023488645.1 Actinomycetota bacterium
TTCAATGCATCAATTACCTACTTCAAATTTATTAAAAGAGTTAAAAGAATTATGCATGGTAGAAATTAAAATTTTTGCATGCCAGGTAAAAAATCTTCCCAAGAGTGTTTCTGCAGGTCTTTCAAAAAAAATACGTGATTCAATTCCTGAAATGTGTAAGTTGATAATAGGTGAAATAAGCAGCTCTTGTTAGAGTCTTAAAATATTAATGTTTTATAAGATGAATTAATAAATTGAATTAAATTAAATGGAAGAAATAGATAAGCAGACAAAAGAATTAAATAAAAATGAAGTTAATAATGAAGTTAAAATAGTAGCTTTTTTATGTAATTGGTGCTCTTATGCAGGTGCTGATGCAGCGGGAACTTCCCGGTTAAGGCAACCTGAAAATTTAAGAATTATAAGAGTTCCCTGCAGCGGCAGAATTAATCCGTTATTTATTTTGAAAGCATTCAATGCAGGAGCAGATGGTGTGCTTGTTTCCGGCTGTCATCCAGGTGACTGTCATTACAGTGAAGGAAATTATTATGCCAGAAGAAGACTGGAGGTTTTGAAAGAGTTTCTCCCAATGATTGGAATTGATAAAAGGAGATTTGCTTATCAGTGGGTATCAGCATCAGAAGCACAAAAATGGCAACATGTTGTTACTGATTTTGTAAACAGAATAAAGGTGTTAAAAAACAGTGATAATTGAGAATAAATTAAGAGAGAAAGCTAAAAAATTATTAAGTGAACTTGATTTGATTATTGGTTATGCGCCAGGTTCTGATCAGCTTAAAGTAAGTCCTGTTTTTATTGAAGCGGCAGATGATACAGAAAAGATGATTTTTAACAAATTCTGCATTAATAACCTTGCCACATATTCATATTTTCTGTCTAATCAGATTAAAGGAAAATTTGGCATTATATTAAAACCATGTGACATTAAAAGCATAATCCAGCTTATTTCAGAGGGACTGCTTGTCAGAGACAGGATAAATATAATTGCAGTCGGCTGCTCCGGAATTATAGATTATAAAAAAATCGCAAAGGAAATTCCGGGGGCTAAAATAACTTATGCCGGCATAGAAAATGGAAATTTAATTATAAATACATCAGATAAAACATTTGAGTTAAAGCCTGAAAACTTTTATGCAGATAAATGCTATACATGTAAAATTTATGATAAGCCGATAATTTACGATGAATTTATAGAAAATGACAAAAAGCCTGATATTTTGCTGCGAGAGGAATATGAAGATATAGATAATTTTGAAAAATTAAATTCAAATGAGATTAATAATTACTGGGACATACAATTTTCAAGATGTATAAGATGCTATGCATGCAGAAATATCTGTCCTCTTGAAATATGCAAGGACAAATGCATTTCTCAACTGGATGAGCCTCACTGGCAGTCACAAAAAATAAATTCAACTGAAGGAAAATTCTTCCAACTGATCAGAGTTATGCATCTTGCAGGAAGATGTACCGAATGCGGTGAATGTGAAAGAGTATGTCCAATGAACATACCGGTTTTAAAACTGATGAAAAAAGTTAATAAAGAAATTAACAGATTATTTAATTTCAAACCTGGCATCAGTATTGATGATAAGCCTCCATTGTTAACTTTTAAGAATATAGAAAAAAATATTGATGAAGAAAAATTAATCTGAAAATTAAAAAAATAAAATCATAAAAAATTTAACTGATGAAGCTGAAAAGTTTTTTAAAAAAACAAAATTTAATACCATTTTGTGAAAAATTAAGTGAAAAATTTGAAATATATCTGCCTGTTAAGGACATCAGTAACAATATCTCGGATTTCATGGAATGGAAAGAATATGTAAGGCTTACTGAAGGTAAAAGTGAGAAAAACTCAAGTGAGAGCCAGGTGGAAATAAATCTGACTGAGAGAACAAAAAAAAGCATTAAATCCTTATTTTTCCCGCCTGTAGAGAAACTTTTTGATTTTGCCATTAAAAAGAATTTACAACATCCGGAAACAACAGATCTGGAACTGGCGGATTCAGTAAAAAATATTGCATCTCAAAGTACAGGTGAAAGGAAAAAAATAATTCTGGGGATAAAACCCTGTGACATGTCTGCAGTTAAAAGACTTGACAGGATATTTTTAAATGGCGATAAAACAGATGCACATTACATGTCAAGAAGAAAGGACACTATTTTTATTTCCATCGGATGCAATACTTCAAGCCAGGGTTGTTTTTGTACCTCAGTTGGCGGCAATCCCTTTGATTTCAGTGATTCTGATATAGGAATGATAGAAGTGAGTGATGGTTATGCCATCGTTAAGGTTGACGACAAATCGGCATGGATTCTTGAGGAATACAGTCAGTTTTTTAATGAAGACTTAACCAATAACTATGATGATAAAATAAAGCAGATTATTGTCAGTGCAGAAGAAAATCTTAAAAATTTCCTGAAAAAAGAAAATATTGAAGTTAATGATATCCCTGCGGTTATGGATGAATATTTTAAGTCTGAAATATGGGAAAAAATTACAGCAAAATGCATCAGTTGTGCAGCATGTACTTATGTTTGTCCTACATGTACATGTTTTAGCATTTCTGATGAATCAAAGGAATTGTCAGGGGAAAGGTACAGATGCTGGGATTTTTGCATGAATTACTATTATAATCTTGAAGCAAGCGGTCATAATCCGAGAGCGGAAATTTATCAGAGATACAGAAATAAAATCAACTGTAAATTTAACTACAATTATAAAAGGAGCAGCAGTTTTTACTGTGTGGGATGCGGCAGATGTGTTGACGTATGTCCTGCAGGCATGGATATAAGGGAAATAATAAGCATTATTTTAAAAAATAATAAAAATATATTAAAAAAATAAATTGGCATAAAATTCAAGTATCTGACGGTATGGATAATAACAATTTACAAATACAACAAAAATTAAATTCAATTTCTTTTGGCAATTATTATCTTCCAAAAATTGCAACTGTAAAAAAAATTATCAGAGAAACTCCAAATATAATTTCCTTACAGATAGTAATGGATGATGAAAAGGAAATGAAAAATTTTACTTTTCAGCCAGGGCAGGTTTGCCAGCTTTCTGTTTTTGGTTTTGGTGAATCAACATTTGTAATTAATTCCCATCCGTCAAACAAAGAATATCTGCAGATTTCAATCATGAAAGCCGGCGTTAACACTACAGCAATCCATAATCTAAGCGAAGGGGAGAAAGTAGGTTTTAGAGCGCCGCTTGGCAACTGGTTTCCCTTGAAAAGCTGGGAAGGCAAGAATTTGCTTTTTATTGGTGGAGGTATTGGACTTGCCCCTCTTAGACCTTTGATTTTAGAGATATTAAGCAATAAAGATAAATATAAAAAATTAACCCTGCTTTATGCAGCCAGAACTCCCGATGATTTTTGCTTTAAGTATGATTTAGAAAAATGGGAAGAATCAAAAGACATTGATTTGATTTTAACGATTGATAATGAATGCAGCGGCTGGGATAAAAACGTTGGTCTTTGTCCTGACGTTCTTGAGAAATTAGCACCTTCGCCTGAGAATACAGTTGCAATATTATGCGGACCTCCCATAATGATTAAATATACTCTCGGTGTCCTTGAAAAATTAAAATTTCAGGAAGATTCAGTATATACTACTCTTGAGAGAAGAATGAAATGCGGAGTTGGAAAATGCGGAAGATGTAATATCGGAGAAAAATTTGTATGCGTTGATGGTCCCATTTTTTCTTTAAGGGAGTTAAATATTTTAAATGAACCATTCATTTAAAATTAACATGCTGGAGTTTTGAAAATGAAATTATCAACTAGAAGCAGATATAGTACAAGATTAATGGTTGAACTGGCTATAAATTATAATAAAGGTCCCATTTTATTAAAAGATATCAGCAAATCACAGGAAATATCTTTTAAATATCTTTCACAGCTTATAATGCCTTTAAAAATCGCAGGTTTGATAAAATCAAACCGTGGAGCTCATGGAGGCTATTTCCTGGCAAGACCTCCAAAAGATATAAAATTAAGCGAAATAATTTTAGCTGTGGAAGGTACTTTGAATCCTGTGGAATGCATTGATAATCCTGATATCTGTCCCAGGGCAAGTAACTGTGTAACCAGGGATATCTGGACAGAAATAGGGGAAAAATGTCATGAACTGCTGGATTCATACAATTTGCAAAAAATGGTAAATCTTCATCTAAAAAAACAAAACAGCCGCATTAAACCTTTTGATTACCTGATAACAATATAAACTCATGGTTTTTTCAAGTAGCATTATTTCATAGTCTATCTGACATTAAAAGGCAGTTTTAACTGTATATTTATAATTTCAAATTTTTTATCAAATATTTTTTAAACTTTTACTTGTATTTTTTTATATGCTATGTAAAAATATTATAAAATATACAATTATATGTAAATAATTTACAATACCGTTATTATATTTTAAGTTTGAAATTAAACAGCCAGGATGCAAAGTATATTCAATATGGAATTAAATATAAATATATTAGGAAAATTATTTAAATAATTAAAAAGGATTTTATAAGCCTGGAGGGAATTTTGAATAAAGAAAAAACAAGAAATATGTTTGAACCTTATATTGGACAACCGGATAAAAACAGATTAATAAGAGCAATGAGGCGGCAGGAAGTTGACAGAGTTCCCAATGTTGAAATTGTAATTGAAGATAAAATTGTAGAAAAACTGCTTGGAAGATATGGAGGAAATACCCTTGCTTACGGGGGTGATCCTGCAAAGGGCATGGAAGGCGGTGCTGATATCAGGCCTATGTATCCTAAAGACTGGATTGAAATATGCAATATTATTGGACAGGATACAATAGTTCTCGAAGCATTATGGACTCCTTTTAAAATGATAAACAACGAAGGGAAAATAGTTCCGATATCTGGAAAACCAGTAAAAACCAGAGCAGATTTTGATAAGCTTGTCATGCCAACTGAGGATGATATAGAAGAAAGAATGAGATATGTTAGAGAATACAAAGAAGCAGTTAAAGGAACGAATATTGGGGTTGGAATAGTTTATGCAACTTTTGTAATGACTATAAATGAATTCCTCATGGATTTAAGTGATTTTATGATTGATGTTTATGAAGATTATGAATTCATCGACTACATGTTTGAAGTAAGTACGAAGTATTGGATAAAATTTTCAAAAGAGCTCGTAAAAAATAAGATTGACTGGGCTTACACTGCAGATGATTTCGGATTCAAGTCAGGCTTGTTTTTACCTCCTGATATATTAAAGAAATTATGGTGGCCAAGATATAAAAGTATAATGGATCCTTTAAAGGAAGCAAATATTCCGATTATGTTTCACAGTGACGGAAAAGTTGATGATATCATGCCATGGATTATTGAATATGGTGTGGATGCTTTTAATCCAATGGATCCTTATTGTGTTGATTACAGGGAGTACAAGAAGAAGTATGGGAGTCAAATAGCGCTTTGGGGAAATATCGATATAGAATTCCCGCTGGCAAAAGGCACCCCCGAAGATATAAGAAAAGATGTAAAAGAGCATATGGATGTTTTGAAACCTGGATATGGCTATATTTGCAGCTCATCACATTCCGTAGTAAATTACATTCCATTTGAAAACTTTGCCGCATTCATAAATGCTGTTCATGAATACGGAAAATATTAAGTTTTTACATATAAATATCAAAATTTTAAGAAAGCATTTCAAATTTCGTGATAGGGAAAAAGTAAGGCTGATAGAATCGGTGGCTGGGTGTTTCGAAAACACGCAAGCTTTGCCCCAGCGAGTCAAAGCTTGCTCTGATTGTAGGCTTCGCTCTCCTCTCTAAGAGAGGAACCTTGCCCGCTCAGCCTTCATAAGGTTTTCTTAAGCACCCAGCCACCGATCTAAAATTTGTTTTTGATCACGAAAAAAGGAAATGCTAGCAAATTTTAAAGAATATAAAAATAAATATTAATAAAAGAAAAAGATTTTTTAAAGGAGCTAAAAAAATGTCAGAGAAGGAAAAAATTCCAAATATTGTTATTAATCCGCCAGGTCCAAAATCAGAAGAATGGCATAACCGGGCTTCGGCTCACATGAAGGGATATTCAAGCCAGGTTAAACAATTTCCTGTAGTTTTTGAAAGCGGCAGGGGAAATATATTATATGATGTTGATGGTAATTCCTACATAGATTTTTCAGCAGGGATATATTGTACCAGTACGGGGCACTGTCATCCCAAGATTGTTGAAAAAACCAGAGAATATGTTGGAAAACTAATGAATTGCCATGATTTTACAACACCAATAAAAGCCATGTTCATGGAAAAGCTTGCAGAGCATCTGCCTGGAGATTTAAGCGGAATTCAGCTTTTTAATGGCGGTTCTGAAGCAGTCGAAGCTGCAATAAGAGCAGTTAGAACAGTAAAGGACGGAAAATATGAAGTATTTTCATTCTGGGGAGACTGGCATGGCAAAACAACACAATCAATGAGCCTGTCATCACTTGGAAATTATTATTTTGGTCCAAGATTTACCGGAAGCCATCTATCTGCAACACCGAACTGCTACAGATGTCCGCTTAAGCAGCAATATCCTGAATGCAAACTTATATGCATGGATGTTCTTGAAGGAACCATAGACAAGGAAGGAACCGGAATGCAGGCAGCAGTCTGCATGGAACCTATCCAGGGTTACAGCGGTTCTGTCGTATATAAAGATGAAATAATGCCAAGGGTAAAACAAATTTGTGAAAAAAGAGGTATGTTTTTAGTAGATGATGAGGTTCTCGCTGGTTTTGGAAGAACTGGCAAAATGTTTTGCTGTGAATATTATGATGTTGTTCCGGATATAATTGTTTTTGGTAAAGGCGTAGCCGGAGGTTTTCCAATCAGCGGTTTTGCTATTAAAAAGGAATATGACTGGGCGCTTGAAAAAATGTCTGCATCTACAACCTATGGAGGTAATCCTATGGCTTGTGCTGCAGGTTATGCAACTCTTCAGGTTTTTGAAGAGGAAAATATTCTGGAAAATGTAAATAAAGTTGGCAAATTCATAATGGATAAGCTAAGTAAAATGAAACAGTCTCATAAAATTATTGGAGATGTAAGGGGCAAAGGCTTGCTTCTTGCAATAGATCTTGTAAAAGACATCAGCACAAAAGAGCCATTTACTGAAGCTGGAAAGTTTGTGTATGAAAATGCATTTTCAAAAGGGGTTGCATGGATTCCGGCTGGAAATATCCTAAGGCTTGCACCTGCATTAATAATGACCGAAGAACTGGCAGATAAAGCACTGGACATAATAGATGAATCAATAACTGAAGCGGAAAAGAAATTCGGTTATTTTTAATTAACCTTAAATGGAATTGTTTTTAACTGGGTGCCATTTAAAAATATACGGACTTCATAGTTTCCGAAAGGGAAACCCTGAGAGATTTTAATCTTGAATATTTTATTTCCGGTAAATTTGCTTTCAGGTGTGAAACTTTTGCTGTCTATTTCAAGGCCCTTGTCAAGATAAGTCCATTTTACAGTAATATTATCGGTATTCTGCATGTTTTTTACTTTTATTACCAGATAGATTTCTTTAGTGTTTTCCTTAAAGTTTTGGGTTTCTTCTGTCGGATTTCCGTTATCATCAACCTTTGCAGCAAGTATCATATTTTCTATCGCAATCGGTTCCTGCCTGAAGCATCCCACAACAGATATAAAAACAAATATAACGGCAATTAAGACTAAAATTTGTATTATTTTTAACTTCATTCAACCTTAAAAAAATATTGATTTTTTAAAATACGCCAAAAAAATAAAAGTAAAAACTAACAAATTAATTTTTATGCTTTGCTTTATGATATTATACTTAAAATTTCAATTATTAACATGAGATAACCATAAAATTTAAATAAATTTTTTTAAATTGTATTTTTATGATAAGGTTTTGCTTTTATAATAAAATCTAAAATATTTTTTATTTTAATTTTTTTAAAGAAACTTTTTACCGGTTAAATTAATAACATGGAAAACAATGAAAAAAGAGAAAAATTAAAGGAATTTTATTACTCAATAAGAAACTGTCAGAAATGTGAACTATCAAGAACAAGAACAAATTTTGTTTTTGGCAGCGGCAATGCAAATTCCAGAATCATGTTTGTAGGTGAAGCCCCGGGCAAGAACGAAGATCTTCAAGGCAAGCCTTTTGTCGGTCAGGCTGGGAAGCTGCTTGATGAGTTGCTAAACTTAATAGGTTTTAGCAGAAATGAAGTATTTATTGCCAATGTCCTTAAGTGCAGACCACCGCAAAACAGAGATCCAAAACTGGAGGAAATAAATTTATGCAAAAATTATTTATTTGAACAGATTAAAATTATCCAGCCGCTTATTATATGCACTTTGGGAAAATATTCAACACAATTGCTTTTAAATACTGAGGAAGGAATTACCGGGCTTAGAGGCAGAGTATTTAAGATTGATGATGAATATGTTTTACCGATAAATCATCCTGCGGCTGCGCTTTACACGCCTTCAAGATTTGAAATTTTAAAAATTGATTTCATAAGAGTTGCAAAAGTAATTAAAATGCTTGAAACCGGTAAGGCTGATTCTTCAATAATTATTGAAGATAATTATGGTTTTCAAAAGCCTGAAAACCCGGCATTCTCAGAAATAGATATGAATATTACAGTTCAAAATACCGGAGCTAAGAAAGAGGAAATAAAAAGTATCGATAGCAAGGAAAATGTTTCAAATGAAAATAAAAGTTCTCCAGCAGAGCAGATGGGGCTTTTTTAAATGAAATTGAAGTTTATAACCTCATCACCCAGGGAAACCAAAAAAATGGGCGAAAGTTTTTCTAAAATTTTGTCCGGTGGAGATGTTATCTTTTTATCCGGAGAACTTGGCGGAGGTAAAACTACTTTTATTTCAGGGATTGCGGAAGGTCTTAAAGT
>JAMDDL010000195.1 GCA_023488645.1 Actinomycetota bacterium
AGCTCACTTGGTCTTAAACAGTGACTTAAAAGAAGAATTCTGTCCTTAAAATCAATATCGTCTATATTTTTTAAAATTTTTTTATTTTTTACAGTATTTTTTTTGCAGTGACCGGTCATTTTATTTTACCATATTTTTATTTTTTAAATTTATTTCTGTATTTTAATAATGCTATCAAAGGAAAATAATCCTTATAAAGCCCGTATTTCAGATAAAAAGCCCCTGGAAAACCTCCGCCCGTATAATAATTTTCATCCCAGCTTCCATTTTTATTCTGACTGTTAATCAGAAAGTCAATGCCTTTTTCTGCATATGGATTATCTTTATCAGATGCCAGTAATCCTGTAACTGCCCATGCTGTTTGAGATGCTGTACTTTCATAAAGAGGGGTATATTCTCCGGCCTCATAGGATGTGCAGCTTTCCCCCCAGCCTCCATCCTTATTCTGGCAGTTTTCAAGCCAGAATAGTGCTTTTCTGACTGCAGAATTTAGTGACAGGCTGGAAAAATCATTAAATAATTTTAAGGATTCCGCAGCCTGAAGGACCTTGCATGTACCATAAATGTAATTAACACCCCATCTGCCGTACCAGCTTCCATTCTTTTCCTGATTTTTTATTAAATATTTAAGAGCCTTTTTAACAGGTTTGAAATTTTTTGAATATCCCAGTTGTCCAAGTACGGTAAGCACATGGCCGGTAATATCAGGACTTCCAAAATCAAGAGGGGTGATAAAATCTGCATAAGGAATATGCCTGAGCAGTTTTTTATTATTGTTTTTATCAAAAGCTGCCCAACTGCCGTCACTGTTCTGCATATTAATAACCCAGTTAATTCCTGATTGTACAGCTTCATTTTTATTGTGATTATCATCAAAATCAATTAAATTAAGTGCATAACACACTATGGCAGTATCGTCTATATCAGGATAAAAATCATTATAAAACTCGAATGACCAGCAGCCGGAATTTACATTGGGATTTTTTATCTTCCAGTCTCCGTTAATTTTTACCTGTTTTTTTAAAAGCCAGTTTGCTCCTTTTTTTAAAGCAGAATAATTTCCATTAATTCCTGATTTTGCAAGAGCAATTAAGGACCATGCGGTATCCCATACCGGAGATGTTGCAGGTTGAAGAATAATGATTTTTTCATCGCTCATTACAAAGTCATCCAGACCTTTAAGACCCTTTTTAATTGCAGAATGATCATTTGTATAGCCGAGACATTTTAATGCTATCAGCGAGAAAAGCCATGGCAGCATTATACCGCCCCAACTGCCGTCCTGCTCCTGATGTTCAAGTATCCAGTTTTCTACTTTTTTTAAAGCATTTTTTCTGCCTGGTTTTACTTTTAAAGGAGTTTTTTCCCATAATTTAATTGCCTTATCAAGAATAATAAAAATTGACTCCAGATTTAAAATATTTTTACTCCTGGCAGCTTCCCCGCAAAAAATATTTTTTTTATCTCTGTATAACTCAAAAATATTTTCATCCGTACTTATTTCATATACCGGCTGCAGTGTAAGAATGATACTGAAAGCCATAATGGTTGCTCTTGTCCAGCTTGCAAAATCATAAATATTTATGAAAAATTTGTTTGGCAGAAAAATTATCTCAGGCGGAATTGAAGGTAAATATTTCCAGGGATACTGACCAAATAAGGCCAGTATTATTTTAGTGTAAGTATTTGTATTTTCAATTCCACCGCCGGCAAGAATAAAATTGCTGGCTTTTTGCATGAATTCTTTTTGCGGAGACGCTCCTGTCATCTTTAAACAGAAATATGACTGCACGGTAACATCAAGACTTCCCGGACCTTTCCAGTAAAGGCTCCATGATCCGTCATTATTTTGTCTTTCCAACAGGTAATTATATGCTTTCTTCTCTTTTTCAATATCTTTTATACCTAAAAATCTTAAAAGCGGTATAAAACCTGCAACCACACTGACATCAGCTTCAAGGATTCCTGCCCAGTATCCTTCATTTTGCTGCAGCGACAGTAAATGATTTTGAGCATCAGATATACAGCAGTCCAATTTTTTTAAATCAATTTTTGACATATCCATTCTCCTTAAACCATTTAACAGCCTTTTTAAATGACAGTTCCACAGGAGTAAGATTAATCCCGAGCTTCCGGATATCTTCGGTACAATCAAAGAATCTGTAATGATAAGCAGTTTTAACAGCAGCCAGAGGGATTTTCGGGTGTCTTCTTAAAATTTTTCCTGAAAAAAATTCATCCATATATCCAAGTGTTTTTGCGGTCCACAGCGGAATTTCAATTTTTGGAGCATTTATTTTTGTAATTTGCTCAAGAATTTCAAATATTTCCTTAAGTGTTAAATTTTTATTTCCAATAACATATCTTGTGCCTGGCTCACATTTTTGAAATGCAAGAACATGACCAAGGGCAACATCTTCCACATCAACTATGTTAAGACCCGTGTTTACATAAGCAGGCATTTTTTTATTTATAAAGTCAAGGATAATCCTTCCGGTCGGGGTAGGTTTAACATCTCCAGGTCCTATAGGAGTGGTTGGATTTATTATTATTACAGGTAATTTTTTTTCAATCATCTTTAAAACTTCAAGTTCTGCAAGGACTTTTGATTTCTTGTAGTCACCGGAAACACTGCTGATGTCATTTATTTCATAATGGTTTATTCCGGAATTGTTTTTATGGATTATATTGCCGGGTTTAATCTGAGGCAGCTTAATGGTTGATTCACTGCTTGTATATATTATTTTTTCAACTCCTGCTTTAATAGCTGCATTAATTATGTTTTTTGTTCCTTCAACGTTTACCTCATAAAAACTGGAGGGATTTTTTGCCCAGAAGGAATAATTTGCTGCGGCATGAAATAAGCCTTTGCAGCCTCTTAATGCTTCTTGAAGAGAGCTTTTATCGCAAATATCGCCATATGAAATTTTAACCGGTAACTTATCTATATTTAAAGTATTGCTGTTTTTTCTTACCAGTACATTAACTTCAAAATCATTTTCAACAAGTTTACGCGCAATATTTCCACCGATAAAACCGGTTGCACCTGTGACTAAAACTTTCATTTTACTTTACCTGTAAAACTCCATTTTAATATTTTGGCAAGATCCTTTATTCTTAAACTCATTATTGAACTTGCTTCAAAACCGCTATGCATCATGCAGTTTTCACACCTTTTATCTTTTCCCGCAACGTATTTTTCCCAATCAGTATTTTGCAGCAATTCAGCATATGTAGGGTAATGGCTGTCAGTTATCAGATAACACGGGCTTTTCCACCCCTTGGGATTAAAAGCAGGATTTGCCCATGGAGTACACTGCAGGTTACGTTTTCCTGTTAAAAATTCCCAATAAAGTGGAGTATTGTATACTTTTGTACCATTTAAATTATTGTAAATTTCTTTAAAAATTTTATAAATACTCATTTTATCCATGAACAATTCATTTTCAACATGCTCATAACTGAAAGCAGGGGAAACCATGATGCTTTGCACTCCTGTCTTCATCAGAAAAGTAAATAAATTTAATATTTCCCTTGCATCTGAATTTTTATAAATTGTAGTATTTGTTCTTACTTTAAAATTAAGACTTACAGCCTTATTTATTGCTTCCATTGCTCTTGAAAAAACATTTTTATTTCCTGACAGGCTGTCATGATTTTCAAACAGACCGTCAATATGTACAACAATACTTAATTCATTTGAGGGCGCTATGTCATCAAGAAAATCCTTTAGAAGCAAGCCATTTGTGCATAAATAAACAAAATATTTTTTTTCGAGCAAGGAATTTATAATTTCATTTATTTGCGGATGAAGCAGGGGTTCACCACCCGTAATTGAAACAACCGGAGCTTGTGCCTGCCTTGCGGCATCCATGCATTCTTCAAGTGACAATTGTTTATCTAAAATATCCTTATATTCCCTTATCTTTCCGCAGCCGCTGCAGCTTAGATTGCATTTAAATAAAGGCTCAAGCATAAGAACGTATGGAAATTTATAATTTCTCTTAAGACGGTTTATAAATATATGCCTCATCATTTTTAATGATAGCTTGGGAGAATAAATCAAATTATGCCTTCCTTTTCAGATACCTTGTATTTTTTAATTCATTTATGTTGCGTGCTTCAATTCCAAACATTGCAATTTTTAAACCCGTCTCTATTTCCTGAATATAATCAATGCATCTCCGGACAGATATCTGTATATTTTTAAGAACCGGAAGCCCTATTGCGGCAATATCTGCTCCAAGTGCTATTGCTTTTGCAACATCAATGCCGCTTCTGATTCCACCGCTTGCAAAAATAACAATTTTATTATTATTTGTACCATTGCACTTTGAGACTGCTTCTTTTATCATTTTTATGCTTTCAGCAGTAGGAATTCCCCACTCAGAAAAGCTGTCTGCAATATTTTTTAAAACTTTGCTGTCTGATCTGAACTTTTCAACTTCAATCCATGAAGTTCCTCCTGCGCCACCGGCATCAATTCCGCTTACCCCGGCTTTAACCAGTTTTACAGCAGTATCGGCAGAGATACCAAAACCAACTTCGCGCACAACAACCGGATAATGTGAAGATTTGCAGATTTCTTCAATTTTAGCGGCAAGGTTTTTAAAATTATGATTTCCCCCTGACTGAAATGCTTCCTGAAGAGAATTTAAATGAAGAATTATGCCATCTGCATCTATCATATTTATTGCTCTTGAGCATTCATTTATTCCAAAGCCGTAATTTAGCTGAACAGCGCCCAGATTGGCAAACAAAAGGATATCAGGAGCAATTTCTCTTACCTGATAAGTTTTCTCATTTCCGGTATTTTCAATGCCTGCTCTTTGTGAACCTACCCCCATAGCTATCCGGCATATTCCTGCCACCTTTGCCAGATTTCTGTTAATTTCTTCAGCAGCCTTTATCCCGCCTACAAGAGGGGAGATCATCAGGGGCAGTTTTAATTTTTTTCCAAAAACTTCGGTTGAGGTGTCAATGTCATTTAAATCTGTTTCGGGAAGAGCCTGATGGATAAAATTATAATCTTCAAACCCTGAATTTATCTTTTTGAAGCTTACATCCTGATTTAATGCTATAAAAAGATGCTCTTCTTTTCTTTTGCTATTTGAATTATGGGGTTCCGTTTTTTTAGTTATGTTTTTTTCCTTAAATAAGGCCATTTTTTTGCATGGAGTATTATTGTATAAAATAATATTTAAAAATCCCGGTTTACAAGAAAATTTGATATTTCCTTAAAATGCATTATTTTTTCAGCTTTTACCGGAAGTTTTTTAATTTCAGCCAGAGCCAGATCATAAAATTCCTGCGCTTTTGTTTCGCTGACTTTCCTTATATTTAAATTATTTAAAATCTCAAGTATCTTTTCTATATCTGAATCCAAAATTTGATCCTTGCTGTAAATTTCAAGAAAATTCTGTTTTGAAATACTGTCAGCATTTGACAGAACATAAACAACAGGAAAAGATTTTTTTTTCTTTCTTAGATCATTCCCACTTGGCTTACCTGTTTTTTTGTCATTTCCCCAGATTCCAAGAATGTCATCCCTTATTTGAAATGCAAGCCCTAAATATTTTCCGAAATTTTTAAACGGATTAATTTTTGAAAAATCCATTACTGTAACGGCACCTATTTGAAGTGCGCATTCAATTAATGCAGCAGTTTTTCTTTCTATCATCTTAAGATAATCAGCAGTATTGACATCAGGTTTAGCTTCAAAATCTATATCCAGAAACTGACCTTCAAGCATGCGAAGGCAGCTTTCGTCAAGGATTTTTAAAACTTCAATCAGTTTATCAGCAGCAATATTATTTTTTTTAAGATTGATCACAGACAGATTTGCAAGGGTTTTCATGGCACTTCCTACATTTATTGCCTGCGGCTTTCCCCATATTTTCCATACGGTCGGTCTGTGTCTCCTTATCTCATCATCATCCTGAATATCATCATGAACAAGAGAAAAATTATGTATAAGTTCTATTGCAGCAGCGACAGGAAGTGCTATTTTAAAATCACCGCATATGGATTCGCAGGAAAGCAGGGTAAGAGTAGCTCTAAGGTATTTTCCGCCATTGGATGTTATTTTTGCTCCTGTCTCATCAGCCCAGCCCATATGATAAGACATCATTTCGTAAAGAGCTGCCTTACGCTTTGAAATATTTAACAGTTCCGTATTGCAAAGCAGAGATTTTATTTCTTTTTCTATATAAGGTTTATATGTCTCAAAAATTTCCGGTAACTGCGTCATTGTTAAATAATTAAAAATTTAGTTTATTAATATTTCCTGAAGTTTTCTTAATTTATAAATTATTGAATCTTCATTAATATCCACATCATCATATTTTATAATTTCACCTTTTTTAATTTCCTTTTTAACTGCAGCTCCTTCGCATAGTCCGATGGGCAGGAGATTTTCCTGTTTTGCATTATGGTAAGTTTCTATAAGACCGTATACAGAGTAACCTCCGATTCCATCAATGATTTCTCCCGGTTTTAAATCCTTTTTTGCAGCAGTAACAACTTCTGAAACGAGTCCGTTTTTTGATGCAATGGTTGGCTCATTGTAAAAATATGCTCTTGCAATAGACAAGGGGGCTTCAATGCTTGCCAGATGAAAAGGACGATACAGAAGATAGTTTGGTCCGTTTCCATACAGAAGGTATTTCAGTTCTTTTTTTAATGCTTCCTGTTCGGTTGTATATACAAGAAAAACTCCGGGTGCTACATTTCCAATTACAAAATCAACAATTCCTTTTTTATCAAGAATTCCGCCATCTTTTTTTAAACAGAAAACAGTTGTCAGATCCTTGAGGTCAGCTTCAGGAGCATGCATTCCTCTGCAGTCAGGAATTATTCCTGTAGAATTGGAGAAACATGCCATTTCAACCATTGACTTTGTTCCATCAACAAATGATGTCATCATTTTTATACTGGCGCCTTTAGCTTCCGCATATTCCTTTAATGTTGCAGGGTTTGCCTGCCTGTTTAAAGGATTATTTTTACCTTTGCCTGCAGCTATCACTTCAAGGTTTAAGGCATTTGCAAAATCATATAATTCCTTTAATGCTGCCGGTTCATCACCTGCAGCAACTGAATATACTACTTTGCGGTTATCTGCAATTTTTTTTAAAAGAGGCCCGATTGCAGTATCTGTCTCCACGTTAAGAGTTATGATATGCTTGCGGTTAAGGAGGCCGTGGATGGCAATTTGAGCTCCGGCTTCAGGATTGCCTGTGGCATCTACAATTACATCTACATCTTCCACATGGGAAAGTACGGCAAGATCGTTTGTTAATATTGTTTTTCCTGCATTTACAGCTTTATTAATTTCACTTTTATGGATATTCGGGTCATTGATTGTTTCAGACCTTAAAATATCTGCTGAAATTTTTATTTTGCTGTTTATTAAGTCATCATGGTTGTTTTTTTCAACAGAATAAATATCACTCTCTTGATAGCCAAGTCCTGTCAGCTTTTTTACGGAATTACTGAGATTTTTATCACCGAGAGCAAGAATTTTAAAGGATTTCATTTTTTCAAGATGAGATATAATTCCGCTTCCCATTTGTCCTATGCCAGCTATTGCAATATTTATTGTTTTTCCCTGATTTTCAAGTGATTTTAATTTTTCGTTTATTCCAAGCATAAGCATCCTTAATAGTAGCAGTTAAATTATTTTTTAATAAATCATATTACAATATTAAAGTATGTATTAATTTATTACAAGTAAATTTATTAAAACATACTTTAAGTATAATTAAGGCTAAAATAAGGCTAAAAATTTTTTAAAAAATCATTATTTACAATTGTTTTCTTTTCAATGTAAAATAATAGCTTAATTTTAATTATGGAGGGAAAAATTATGGTAATGGAATTTACAGATTTAAATTTTGACAGCGAAGTTTTGAAATCAAAAACTCCTGTTCTTGTTGATTTCTGGGCAGTATGGTGCGGTCCATGCAAAATGGTTGCTCCTGAAGTTGAAAAGCTTGATGAAGAAAAGACAGGTGCATTAAAAGTTGGAAAATTAAATGTTGATGAAAATAGAGAAACGGCGATAAAATACAGTATTACAAGCATACCTACCCTTCTTTTATTTAAAGATGGTCAGATGGTAAAAAAACTTGTAGGAGCAATGTCCAAAGACAGGATATTGTATGAAATTTCTGCCTTTATTTAATTTTAATATTTTATTTTAACTTAAAATAATTAATTTACTATTTTTAATTAATGGCTGATTTTTTTATAGGTACCTCGGGTTTTTCATACAAGGATTGGGCAGGTGAGTTTTACCCTGAAAGTCTCAAATCAAATGAATATCTGGGATTTTACTGCAGGTATTTTAATACAGTTGAGATAAATTCAACGTATTACAAGCCTCCTGATCCTGATTTATTTAACAGTCTGCTTAAAAAAATATCCGTAAATTTTATTTTTTCCTGCAAGGCACATTCCTCGATGACTCATGATAGAAATGCAGATGATACTGTCTACAGCAACTTTATTTCTGCCTTAAAACCGTTAATAAAGTCAGGCAATTTTGGTGTTCTGCTTTTTCAATTTCCGTATTCCTTTTATTTTAACAGTATAAATTTAGGTTATATTGAAAAGATTAAGGAAAAATTTAAAGAAACAGATGTTGTTTGTGAATTCAGAAATTCGGGATGGTTAAATGACAGAACTTTCAGTTTACTTGAAAAATTAAATATTGGCTTTTGTAATGTTGATGAACCAAAACTGCCGAAACTTCTTCCGGCAACAAATATTTTAACAAATGATATATTTTATCTGCGTTTTCACGGCAGAAATGCACAAAAATGGTGGAACTGCACGGAAGCTTTTGAAAGATATGATTATATGTATACGGAAGAA
>JAMDDL010000081.1 GCA_023488645.1 Actinomycetota bacterium
ATGTTTTACTTGGTTTAGGAGGTTTTGAAACCAGTACGAAAACAATATTAAATTCATCAATTAATCTGAAATTAAATCCAGTAGCAGAGCTATATATAACTTCTTATGACAAAATACCGCTTCTCTGGAAAGAAAATTACGGCAATGGATTTTTTATAATATTTAATGGAACAATGCTAAATGAAAAAAATAACAGAGGACTGCTGGCAGGTATAATCAGCCTTGCCAGAAAGGATTTGATTTATCCAATTGTCAATATAAAAATGGTGGATATAGATGATTTTCCTGCTCCGATTCCAAAAGGAAGAGATGAAAAAATTTATGAAGAATTTAACCGCGACATAACTCAATTTTACAGAGAAGTGTGGTGGTCAGAAATGATAAAAATTTCAAAAAAATATGATATCAGATATTCATGTTTTGTAATTGAATCCTACAACAATAACACAACACCCCCATTTAAAAAGGCAGATTCGGAAAAAATGCAGAATCTTTTAATATATGGCAAGGAACTTCTTGAATCAGGCGGAGAAATTGGACTTCATGGTTATAACCATCAATCGCTTGCACCGGAAGGTTATATAAAACAAAATCTTGGTTATATTCCATGGAAAAATAAGGAAAACATGTCGGAATCAATTAGAGAGCTTATAAGATTTATTCACGGTGTTTTTGGCAAATATACTTTAAGAGCTTATGTTCCTCCATCAAACATTCTTAGTTCTGAGGGAAGACAGGCAGCAATAGAAGCAAATCCTGACCTTAAAATAATTGCATCTGTTTATAACCGCAATCCTGAAGGAGATGCCTATGTTCAGGAATTTGAAATTGCAAAGGACGGGATAATTGAATTTCCAAGAATATCAGCCGGTTATGAACGCAGTGATGCAAAAATGTGGTCAATATATAACGGGGTCAATCTTTACGGAATATTTGCTCATTTTGTTCATCCTGATGATATACTGGATTCAAGCAGAACCGGCGGAAAAAGCTGGACACAGTTATCGAAGGAATTCGAATCAATAATTGGTGAAGTAAATAAAAGATATAACTGGCTAAGAGGATTTACGATTTCATCTGCAAGTCAGGAATTAATAAAATATCTTGAAAGCAAACCTTCTGTGGAATATTCAAATAACAATATAAAAATTTATACAAATAATTTCAGAAACAATATTTACTGCTTAATGAGAACTGACAGTGTTATTCTTGAGTCAAAAAATTGTGATTATTTAAAAATCTCAAATAATGCATATCTCCTGACTCTAAAAGATCCTGTATGTGAATTAAAATTGGCGGTGAATCAGTAATGAATATTTGCCTGCTTCTTGAAGGAAGTTACCCTCATGTCACAGGTGGTGTTTCAACATGGGCACAGTTACTTATTGAAAATTTATCCGAGCATAACTTCATAATTTTTTCCATTGGTTCAGAGGAAAAATATAGAGGTGATTATAAATATGCTCTACCTTCAAATGTTATTGAAATTCATGAGATATTCCTTGATGAAATGATTAAGGAAAATGGCCGCTATGGTAAAAAATACAGGCTTGACAGGCAGTCAAAAAATAGTTTGAAACATTTAATAACAGGGGATAAGGTCCACTGGCAGCCAATTTTTAATTTAATGGCAGATAAAAAAATAAGAAATGAAATGGATTTTTTTATGAGTATAAGTTTTTTTGATGTTTTAAAAGAAGCTTATCTGGAAAAATTCAAATCAATTCCTTTTACTGATTTTTTCTGGACCGTAAGGTCCATGCTGATCCCTTTATTTTTCCTCTTGAAGAATAAACTGCCGAAGGCAGATATATATCACAGTGCTTCAAATGGCTACGCAGGGATTTTTGCTTCAATGGCAAAGTTTATCTATAAAAAACCTTTTTTACTTACAGAACACGGAATATATTCAAGAGAAAGGGAAGAGGAAATTATAAAATCTTCCTGGGCAAAAGGATCTTTTAAGGATATGTGGATTAAATTTTTTTATAATATTTGCAGCGGAGTATATGAATATGCAGATAAAGTTTTTACATTATTTGAAAAGAATAAAAAAATTGAAATTGAACTTGAATGCAGTAAAGAAAAAATTGAGATTGTTCCAAACGGCATAGATGTAAAAACTTTTGCAGAAATTAATTCCACTAAAGGGGAACATGATTATATTAATATTGCAACAATTACAAGAGTTGTACCGATTAAAGATATAAAAACAATGATACAAAGCTTTAATTATGTAAAAAAAGCTGTAAAGAATACAAGATTTTTTATAATCGGACCCACAGATGAGGATGAGGATTACTTTACAGAATGCAAACAGCTTGTAAGCCGTTTGAAATTACCTGATTTGACCTTTACAGGAAAAACTGATGTAAGAAGTATAATTGGAAATATCGATATACTGGTTTTAACAAGTATAAGCGAAGGTCAGCCTTTTGTAATCCTCGAAGGTATGGCGGCAAAAAAACCATTTGTAACAACAGATGTAGGTGGCTGCAGCGAATTATTGTGCGGTAATAATGATAATTATGGGAAAGCAGGAATAGTTGTACCGATAATGGATATTGAGAATATTGCTAAAGCTATTATTAAACTGTGTCTTAACAGCAAATTGAGAATGAAAATGGGTGAAAACGGGTTTAACAGAGTTTCGAATCTTTACAGTTATAAAAATTGTGTTAACAGTTACAGAAAAATTTACCAGGAATTTGAAAAGGAAGCATTTCCAATTTCGTAATAGGAACAAAATTAAGGCTGCAAAGATCGGCGGCTTAGGTATTTCGAAGACACGCAAGCTTTGCCCCAGCGAGTCAAAGCTTGCTCTGATTGCAGGCTTCGCTCTCCTCTCTAAAGAGAGGAACCATGCCCGCTCAGCCTTCATAAGGTCTTCTCGACACCTAAGCCGCTAGTATTTGAAATATGGGGACATCCCCGTAAGGAATTTATATCCCAGTAAGGGACTTTGAAAATTAAAAAAAAATTTCTTGAAGGCTGGTGGCAAGTGGCAGGGATAGGTTTTGAATTAAAAAAATTATTTAAGGAAAAAGGATTCTTCGGCAATATTAAAGCTTACGCTTATTCGGCAGTTGTTTCCCTTGGTCCTTTTATTTTATGTACACTGGCAGTAGTGACCATGCAAATACTTTTAAGTTATATTGATGCACCTTTCAAAGATAAGGAACTTTTTATTGCCACAGTTGTATACACCTTTATTTTTTCCCAGATAATCGTAAGCGGATTTAAGATGATAATTACCAGGTTTATTTCAGACATGGTTTATGAAGAAAAATTTGAATATATAATGCCGTCACTTTACGGGGTATTAAGCATTGTTGTATTACTGGGGGGTATAACCGGCATAATATTTTACTGGAGATCACCGCTTTCTCCAGAGATAAAAATTGTAAGCTATCTTTTATTTATAGAACTTATTATTGTATTTATAATGATGGAATATCTTACCACATTTAAAGATTATATAAAAATCGTTAAAAGTTTTGCAGCGGGAGTTGCATTATCAATAATACTTGCAGTTATTTTTTTAAAATTTACAGGCCTGCAAATTGTTTTTTGTCTTATTTTATCAATGGTTGCAGGATTTTTTATAATAATTACAGTTCTTATGATATATCTGAAGATTTTTTTTGGAAAATCTGAAAAAAAATATTATGAATTTATAAAATATTTTGACAGATATCCTTCACTTTTTTTTATAGCATTATTTTATACACTTGGACTTTATAGCCATAATTTTATCTTCTGGACAAGTGGAATAGCCGTAAACATCAGCAGAACATATATCTTTGCCCCCATATATGATGTACCGACATTTTATGCTTTTCTTTCTATTATGCCTTCCATGATTGTTTTTGTGGTTTCAATCGAAACTAATTTTTATGAAAAGTACAAAACATATTATTCCTTGATTACAGGCAAAGGTGTTTTTTCAGATATAGAAAATGCCCGAAAAGATATGACAAGGACACTTTGGGCTGAAATAAGAAATATTATGGAAATTCAGCTTTTTTTTACTTTAATATTTATTGCTGCAGGAACCTATATATTGCCTGAAATAGGTCTCACTCAGCTTTCTGTTGACATATTTAATCTGCTTGTACTTGGAGCATATTTTAATATAATAATGTTTGTAATAGTTCTCATGCTTCTTTATTTTGAAGACAGGAAGGGTGCATTTTTTATTACACTTACATTTCTTATCAGTAATTCAGTCTTTACTATCATAACTATACAATACCAGGAAAACATGTTCGGGATGGGATTTTTCATTGCAGCATTTATTTCTTTACTAATTGCAGTGACCGAATTGTTTGTTTATCTTAGAAATATTAATTATCATACTTTTTGCGGTCAACCCATAATTTATAAGGAAAGAAGAGGATTTTTTTCCCGTATAGTAGATGAATTATATTCAGAGAATAAATAAAAATTTTAATTTTGATTTAATCCTGTTTTATTTGATAATTATAATATCTGCAAAATTCCGATACCGGGCAAATTTCGCATTTTGGCCTTCCGGCGATGCAGATGTTTCGGCCGTGTGCAACTATTTTATGTGAGAAATCAGTCCAGTTGTCATAAGGGATAATTTTCTGCAAATCTTTTTCAACTTTTTCAGGATCCTTATTAATGGTAAGTCCAATTAAATTTGATACCCTTAGCATATGAGTATCAACAATTATTGCCTGTTTTCCAAAGGCATTTGCAAGGACAACATTTGCAGTCTTCCTTCCAACGCCATGCAGACCGGTTAAATCTTCAATATTATCCGGAACTTTACCTTCATATTTTTTAATGAGATCCTTTGAACACTGGATGATTGAAACTGATTTATTTCTAAAAAAACCGGTAGATTTTATATCTTTCTGAAGTTCATTAAGATCAGCATTTGCAAAATCTTTCGGACCTTTATATTTCTTGAATAAATACGGGATTATCTTGTTTACCATCTTATCTGTGCTTTGAGCAGCAAGAATTGTTGCTATAAGAAGCTCAAAAGGATTTTTATAATGCAGGGATGTTATTATTGCTTCAGGATATGTTTTCCTTAATAAATCAATAATTTTATTTATGTTCCTGACTGCCTTATCATAAGGTTCTGAATATGTTTTACCATAACTCTTTGCCATATTTTATCTCCCTAACGTTATTTTATTAAATAATTTCATCATCTTGTTTTTTTAAGGTTTTTTAAATTTTTCAGATAAATTTCCACATTCTTTTTGTCAAAGGTATTGATTATATCTTTTTTTTCGAGCCAGCCTTTTCGGGCAATATTAATCCCGTATTCATAATTATCAATATCTTCCAGTTTATGAGCATCGGGGCAGATAAAGATTTTCACATTTTTTTCCTTTGCATATTTGCATAGTCTCCAGTCCAGATCCAGTCTGTACGGATTTGAATTTATTTCAATTGCAACATTATTTATGGCTGCAGCATTTATTATCTTTATCATGTCTACTTTATAAGGCTCTCTTGTCAGCAGCAGTCTTCCTGTAGGATGTGCAAGAATTGTAGTATATTTGTTTTCGAGGGCTTTAATTATTCTGTTTGTCATTTCCTCTCCACTTAAATTAAAACCTGAATGAACTGCTGCAATGACAAAATCAAATTTTTCAAGAATTGCATCGCAGTAATCAAGATTTCCATCAGCCATTATGTCTGATTCAATTCCTTTAAATATTTTTATTTTTCCTTCCAAACTGCAAAAATCAATTATCTGGTTAAGATAATTGTCAACATTTTCAGATTTTATTCCGCCTGCATAATAAGCAGATTTACTGTGATCGCTTATTCCTGCATATTCAAAGCCTTCTGAAGAAAGTTTTTCACTAAGAGCTTTTAATGTAATATTGCCGTCACTGAAGATTGTGTGAATATGAAAAATACCTTTTAAATCTTTTTCATCTATCAAATCCGGGAGCTTTCCATCTGATGCAGCTTCAAATTCACCAATATTTTCGCGAAGTTCAGGTTCAATAAAATCCATGCTAAACACTTTGTAAAATTCATGTTCATCACTGCATCTTACCAGCTCCTCCCCTTTAAAAATTCCATATTCGTTAATCTTAAATCCGCTTTCCTGTGCTATACCTCTAAGGACTATATTATGCTCTTTGCTTCCAGTGAAATGATGAAGAAGATAAGGATACTGGCTGTCTTTTACAACTCTCAAGTCCGCATTTATTCCGGATCCAAGCCTGATTGACGATTTTGTATCTCCTTTTGCTATAATTTCATCAACTTCTTCAAGGCTTGTAAAATAATCCATTATCTCCTGTGAGTCTGAATCATCCTTGATACCGGCAACTATATCAATATCTCTAACAATTTCTTTTTTTCTTCTCAAGCTTCCCGCAATATCTGCTCTTATAATTTTTTTGTGAAGCCTTATTTTGTTAATTATTGATTGAGCTTCAAAAATAACATCAGAATAAAGATAAAATTTTTTGAATTTTTTAAAAGATTCTATTCCGCGGATTATGTTTTCCTGTGTTTTTAAACCAAAATTAGGAAGGTTGATGAGCTTATCTTCAGAAACAGCCTTTTCCAGATCTGAGATACTTCCGATATTTAAGTTATCATAAAGAAATTTTATTTTTTTAGGGCCAAGAGTAGGAATTTTCAGCATTTCAAGTAGGGAAGGTGTTATGGATTCCTTTAGCTCTTCATAAAAATCCAGTTTATTATTACAAGCCAAAGTTATTATGTGATCTGCAAGACTTCTGCCTATACCACGGATTTTTAAAAGTTCTTTAGCTGATATATTTCTGTCAATGGCTAAATCGCTTGTTTCAAGAGCCCGTGCCGCATTCTTATATGCTCTGACTTTAAAGGGATTTTCGTCCTTTAATTCAAGCATGGTTGCAATTTCATCAAGTGTTCTTATTATGAAATTCTTATCCATGACATAAAGTTTTATTAACTGTTATTTACTGATTTTACTTAAAAATATGCTTAAAATAAAATTAAATTATGGAATAAATACCAAAATTAATGTAATATGACTTCTTAATTTATTCACATTACAAATATATTTTATTAAATTCCAGCTTTATTTAGTTAATAATTTAAGATTTAAAAAAAACTTAATTAGGTGTTACGGTAAAATAATATATGATAAATTTAAAACTGTCTTCAATTCTTACAACCATTGCTGAAATTTCAAAATTCAAGCATAACGAGGTGGAAAATGTTATAAATTTAAGCAAGGCAGCAAGAACTGTGAGAGATTATGATTATGATATAAGGGATGCATATAATGAGGGTTTACTTAAAAAACTTCCGGGAATAGATGAATTTGCATATAAGATTATAAGTGAATATTTTGAAAGGGGTTCAATAAAATTATTTGATCAGTTAAGAGAAAAATATCCTGAAGATCTAATAAAAATTGTAAGATTAAGCGGTATTGGAACAAAAAAGGTTTTTGAAATTTATGAAAAATTTAATATAAGGACTCTTGAAGACTTAAAAGACTTATTTTCCTTAAATTATGATATAAAAAAACTGGCTCAAACTAATGATATTGAAAGCATTTTTCTTGAAAGAGTGGCTCATTCCGCCAGATATCTGGAAAGTTTAAAAGGAAGATGTCCAAGATGGCTTGTTTTAAAATATGCTGAAAAAATTGTGGAAGGACTGTCGCATATAAATGAAATTTTAAGCCTTAAGATTGTTGGTTCTTTACGAAGAAGAAAAGCAGAAGTTGGCGATATTGATATCCTGGTTTTGCCTGAATTTAATATCGAAAGAGTTGATATTGAAAGGTCAAAAGAGTTAATCAGTAAAATCAGAGAATTATTTTTTATTAAAAATCTTGTGTCAGATAATTTCAGGAAGGAAAACATAAGCGTTAAGTTTTCAACAATTTTTGATATTGATACCGAAATAATAATAACTTCAAAAAAAATGTGGCCCAATGACTTACTGATTACTACCGGCAGTAAAAATCACATTTTAAAATTACGGAGTCTTGCAGAAGAAAAAGGATGCATAAATGATCAGATTTTTGATTTTTCACAAATAAATTTTAAAAGGTTTAAATGTTATAAAAATAATGATGCACTTTATGAAGATGATGATTTTATATGCCCTGAAGAAAAACAGATTTATGAATTTTTAGGTATTGACTATATAGTTCCTGAACTTCGCGAGGGATTTAACGAGGTCGAACTTGCAAAGGAAAATTATCTTCCAAATCTTATAAAAATAAGTGATATAAGAGGAGATCTTCATATTCATTCAAAATACAGTGATGGAATAATGGATATGCAGGCAGTTTTAAAAAAGATGAAAAAATACGACTATGAATATATATCATTTTCCGATCATTCAGAAAGTAATAAGTATGGAAATGGTCTTGATAAAAAAAGGCTTTGCGAAAAAGAACAATATTTAAATGAATTAAATAAAAAACATAATAAATTTTCTTTTTTAATGGGTTCGGAAATAGAGATTGATAAAGATGGGAATCTGGATTATGACGATTCCATAATAAGCAAGTTTGATATTGCTCTCGGATCCATGCATAGGGGGTTTAAATTTGATTCTTCTTTTAATAATGCCAGATTTGAAAGAGCAATGCAAAATAAATATATTGACATTATAGCTCATCCAACAGGAGCCGTATTTGGCAGCAGAGCTCCATATTTTCTTGATGTCGATCGCCTTATTGATGCAGCCTTAAGATATAACAAAGCTGTTGAAATTAATTCATATTTTTTAAGACTTGACTTAAATGAAGAAAATACACGCAAAGCAAAAAAGTCAGATATTCTGATAGCAATAAATACTGATTCTCATCGCATAAATAATATTGATATGATGAAACT
>JAMDDL010000169.1 GCA_023488645.1 Actinomycetota bacterium
TCCTTATCTGATTCTTCTTTTCTTATTAGGTTAATAACCAGTCTTCCTCCCTTTTCCAGATTGCCGAGAGCAAAAATTACAGGTTTCCATACAGGAGTAGTATCAATAGCACAATCCAGTTTTTCGGGTGTTCTGTCTTCAATATCTCCTGTCCAGTCAGCCCCTAATTTTTTAGCTAACCGTCTTTCCTGAGGATTTCTGCTGATGACAAATTTTTTGGAATTTGGAAACAGAAAATTTGCCATCTGGATAACCAGGTGGTGGGCGGAACCGAAACCGTATAATCCGAGGGTTTTGCCGTTTTCCATCCCGGTTAGCTTTAGGGAACGGTAGCCAACTATTCCGGAGCACATGAGAGGAGCTGTATACATCAAATCAGTCAGTGTGTCGGGGATTCTGAAGGCATAATCTTCAGAGATTACCATATATTCGGCATAACCTCCGTTAACATGGCATCCCGTTGCCTGAAACTGTTCACATAAATTTTCCTTTCCCACCTTACAGAACTTGCAGTGTCCGCAACTGGAATATAGCCATGTAGCTCCTGCTCTATCACCAATTTTAAATCTTGTAACTTTTATTCCCAAATTTACCACTGTACCAACAGGCTGGTGACCGGGAATTATTGGTAATTTTGGCGGCGATATTCTGCCCTCGATTTGATCCAGCTCGGTTCTGCAAATGCCACATGCGTAAACTTTGATTACAATATCTTTTGGCTCCGGTTCAGGAATAGGCAAATCAACCGGTTCCAGAGCTGCTTCTGTTTTTATTGGAATATCATCTCTTTGTTGAGTTCTTCCTTCAACTTTTATTTCACAAATCTGTCTTAAAATCATTGCTTTCATTTAGATACATTCTTTCTGTTTGACAGGATTAATGGTGGATTACTCATAGTATTTTATTAATTTATTATATTATTAGTTATATGCTATAAAATGAAAATAAATATTTCACAGCCAGTTTAACTTAAGGTATTTCAGCATGAAATATTTTTTAATTATAACCACTCAACCTTAAAAAATTAAATTAAAATTAAATCAAAAATAAATTAAAATAAATTAAAATTATCTTGACAAAAAGAATTATTTAGTTAAGATACTAATTTAATTAGTAACTTAACTAATTTGCATTTTTTTAATTTTATACTGGTTTTTGTGAACAGATATGGAAGATAGAAAAAAACTGATAGAAAAGATTATTGAAAGTATCCATGCCATAAAACATAATATTGCTGCAGAAATGCATCTTTTATTTGACGAGATACAAATGACACAGTCTCAATTGCTGGTTTTGCATTTTGTTAAAAAGAATAAAACCATAAATATCAAAGATCTTGCAAATTTATTAGGCATAACAAGCAGTGCAGCCACACAAATTGTGAATGGTTTAGTAAATAAGGGGCTGCTCCTTAGAAAAAGAAATCCTGATGATCGTAGAACATTGAAAATAGAATTATCCGAAAAGTCTAAAAATCAATTTGATTCAATAAGGAGTAAAAGTTTTCAAACATTATCTTCTTTATTTGATGTTCTGGATAATAATGAACTCTTAAATTACTGCAAACTCAACAATAAAATTGCAGATAGTATCATGCTGAAAGCACAAACTAAAAAGAAAAAAACCATATGATCAGATTAGCCAAATACCTGAAGCCTTTCATTCCTTTGATTTTAATTGCTATTGTCCTGCTGTTTGTTCAGGCAATGGCAGACCTGTCGCTTCCTGATTATATGTCAAACATAGTAAATAACGGTATTCAACAGGGGGGTATAGAAAATGCTGTACCTGAGGTAATCCGGCAAAGTGAAATGGATAAACTTGTCATATTTATGAGCACTGGTGACAAATCAGAGGTATTAAAGGATTACACACTTGTTAATAAGGCTTCTTCTGATTATGCAAAATATTTAAAGGATTATCCACAACTCAGCAAGGAATCTATTTATGTACTAAAAAAGATTGATAAGAATGAAATCAATAAAATTAATCCTTTATTTGGTAGGGCATTTCTTGCAGTTTCCGGTATTGAGCAGATGATCAAAAATCCTGCTATGACGGCGGCTGCAAGCAGCACGCTGGGTTTTGACTTATCAAAAATTCCTGCAGGTGCTACAGCAGATCAGATTTTTGCAATGATTGCAAAGTTGCCAGCCGATAAACTTTTGAAGATACAGACTGCAGTTAATAAGCAGTTTGAATCATTGGGAAGTAAAATGATATCGCAATTGGCTATCGCTTCTGTGAAAGCAGAGTATGCTGCCGTCGGGATGAATACAAGTAAGATTCAAAGTAATTATATCCTGCATGTTGGCCTCATCATGCTTCTTCTAACACTTTTATCAGCAGTCAGTACAGTAGCAGTTGGCTACCTGTCTGCAAGGACCGCAGCAGGGCTGTCAAGGAATCTTCGTAAAAAGGTATTCAACAAGGTTGAAAGTTTTTCAAATGCGGAGTTTGATAAATTCTCAACCGCCTCCCTTATTACAAGGTCAACAAATGATATTACCCAGATACAGATGCTGGTTATTATCATTATAAGAATAGTTTGCTATGCGCCAATCATGGCTATTGGCGGGATAATACGTGCACTTGGTAAAAGTACGTCAATGTCCTGGATTATTGCCGTTGCTATTATTGTTCTCATTTCTCTTATACTTGTCATTTTTTCCATAACTATGCCAAAGTTCAGGATTATGCAGAATCTTATCGACCGGCTTAATCTTGTTACACGTGAAAATCTCTCCGGAATGATGGTTATAAGAGCATTCAATACACAGAATTTTGAGGAAGAACGTTTTGACAAAGCCAATAAAGACCTTACCGGAACATCTTTGTTCATAAATCGTGTAATGGTTACAATGATGCCTGTTATGATGCTTTTAATGAACGGTATTTCTCTTCTTATTATCTGGGTAGGTGCGCATCAGGTAGCTGCCTCAAACATTCAGGTTGGTGATATGATGGCATTTTTGCAGTATGCAATCCTGATTGTAATAGCATTTCTGATGCTGTCGATTATGTTTATTATGATACCAAGAGCTTCAGTATCTGCCGGCCGGGTAGCCGAGGTTTTAGAAACTGAGTCTGTCATCCGGGATACTCAAAACCCAAAACATTTTAATAACAACACTAATGGAGTGGTTGAGTTTAGAAATGTTTCATTTCGTTATCCTGGTGCAGAAGAAGATGCGTTATGCGATATAAGCTTTATAGCAAAACCGGGACAAACAACTGCATTAATTGGATCTACTGGTTCAGGCAAATCAACAATTACCAACCTCATTTTACGTTTTTATGATGTAACTAAGGGTCAATTGCTTGTAGATGATATTGATATAAGGGAAGTAACACAATATGATTTGCATACTAAGATTGGATATGTTCCACAAAAGAGCGTGCTTTTTAGCGGCACTGTTGAAAGCAATTTGCTATATGCCGATGAGAATGCCAGTGAAGAGAAACTAAAAAAAGCGGCAGAAGTGGCGCAGGCTATGGATTTCATCAACGAAAATTCTGAAGGTTTTAATAGAGAAATTTCACAGGGTGGTAAAAATGTATCCGGCGGTCAGAATCAAAGACTTTCAATTGCACGTGCCCTTGTTAAAGATCCTGAGATTCTTATTCTGGATGATTGTTTTTCTGCGCTTGATTTTAAAACTGACAGGGCACTTCGCAGCGCACTCAGATCCTATCCTGGACAGCGTACAATCCTGATAGTTGCACAGCGTGTAGGGACAGTCATGAGCGCAGACCATATTATTGTTCTTGATGATGGCAAAATTGTAGGAAAGGGTACACACAGGGAGCTAATGGAATATTGTGATACTTACAGGGAAATTGCTCTGTCACAACTTAGCATGGAGGAATTGGTATGAGTAACCCGACAGAAAAACAAACCGGAAGAGCAGCACGAAACCAGCAGGCAGACGATAGTGGCTTTGGTCCTCGTGCTGGTAGACAACGTCCAATGGGTGGTCCAATGGGATTCGGAGGCCGCGGTTTTCAAGTTCCGGGTGAAAAACCCCGTAATTTTAAAAGTACAATGATTAAGTTCATAAAATATATAAGTGAATTTAAGGTACTGGTAATTATAGTTATGATATTTGCTGCGGTCTCAACAATATTTGCCATAGTTGGGCCTAAAATCCTTGGTAAAGCTACCACAAAGCTTTTTGAAGGAGTAATGGGAAAAATATCAGGAACGGGCGGCGGTATAGATTTCAAATATATCGGAACCATTATGCTGATTTCGGTAGGTTTATATTTTATTTCAGCGCTCTTTTCATATATTCAGGGCTGGATTATGTCCGGTGTATCAATGAAAATAACCTACCGTTTCAGAAAGGATATTTCGCAGAAAATCAACCGGATACCGCTTAAATACTTTGATGGAACAAACTATGGCGAGGTTCTTTCACGTGTTACCAATGATGTTGACACAATCAATCAGACGCTAAACCAGAGTTTGACACAAATCATCACTTCAGTTGCCACAGTTTTAGGTGTACTGATTATGATGCTCACAATAAGCTCGATTATGACGCTTGTGGCACTTTTAATAATTCCCTTGTCTTTCATTATAATAATGACTGTTGTCAGACGTTCTCAAAAGTTTTTCAAACAGCAGCAGGATTATTTAGGACATGTAAATGGTCATGTTGAAGAGATATACGCAGGACATAATATAATGAAGGCTTTTAATGGAGAAGAAAAAAGTGCTGAGAAATTTGACATATATAACAATATCCTTTACGGAGCAGCATGGAAATCCCAATTTCTTTCAGGTATGATGATGCCTGCAACTTTTTTTGTTGGAAATCTGGGTTATGTTGCAGTATGTGTTCTTGGCGGATGGCTTGCGGTTCAGGGTAAAATTACAGTTGGCGATATTCTTGCATTTATCCTGTATGTCAGGTCATTCATGCAGCCAATTTCACAACTGGCTAATATTTCCAATGTTCTTCAACAGACTGCAGCTTCAGCAGAGCGTGTATTTGAATTCCTCGAGGAAAAAGAGGAAACACCTGAAACAACTACTCCTGTATCGCTTAATACTATCTCCGGAAATGTGGAGTTTAAAAATGTTTATTTTGGATATAATCCTGGTCAGACTATCATTAAAGGTTTTTCTGCAAAAATCCAACCCGGACAAAAAATTGCCATTGTTGGTCCGACAGGGGCAGGAAAAACAACAATGGTTAAATTGCTTATGCGCTTCTATGATGTAAACAATGGTGAGATTCTGGTTGATGGTCATAATATTAAAGACTTTACCCGTCAGGATCTGCGGTCAATATTTGGCATGGTTTTACAGGACACATGGCTTTATAATGGTACAATTTTGGAAAATATCAGATACGGCCGTCAGAATGCTATAGATGAAGAAGTAATTGAAAGTGCCAAAATTGCTCATATTGACCATTTCATCCATACCCTGCCAAAAGGCTATAATATGGAACTTAATGAAGAAACATCTAATATATCGCAGGGGCAAAAACAGCTTCTCACAATTGCAAGAGCTATACTTGCAAATCCCAAAGTTCTTATACTTGATGAGGCAACAAGCTCTGTTGACACCCGTACAGAATTGCTCATACAAAGAGTTATGGATAATTTGATGAAAAATCATACCAGCTTTATTATTGCTCACAGGCTTAGCACAATTCGAAATGCTGATTTAATCCTTGTGATGAATAATGGTGATATTGTTGAGCAGGGAAATCATAAGGAATTGCTTGCAAAAGGCGGTTTTTATGCAAGTCTTTATTACAGTCAGTTTGAAAATGGTATTGATAAAAATTCAATTAAGGAAGCATAAGATACTAAAAAATAAAGCACTGGAAATTATTACTCCAAGTAATAAAAATAATATAGAGACTGCATAAGTTATTTTCAAGGAGTCAATGATATCTTTTAATTCTATTTTTTTTAAAGGGGAACCTATTTTTGGTTTATCTGAAGGAATTCCGTTATAATAATTTAGTCCGCCAATCTGTATTCCCAGGGCTCCTGCAAAAGCAGCTTCGGCAATACCGCTATTAGGGCTGGGGTTTTTCTTTCTGTCTCTTAATGCTATCCTGAAAGAGTTTCTCCAGTTTTTTTTACATAAGAAAGCTGCAACCGGTATTAATATAATTGAGATTCTGGCAGGAATAAAATTAAGGAAGTCATCAATTTTTGCAGAAGCAGTCCCAAAATATTTATATTTTTTATTTTTGTATCCTACTGTTGAATCCAGGGTGCTTGATGCTTTATATGCAATTGCCAGTGGTGCGCTGCCTATGAAAGCAAAAAATAATGGTGACAATATGCCATCAACTAAATTTTCAGAGATTGTTTCAATTGTGGCTTTCATAATTTCTTCCTGTGTTAAGTTTTCAGTATCACGGCCAACAATCATTGAAAGGTTTTTTCTTGCAGCAGCAATGTCCTGTTTTTTCAAACTGTTTTCTACCCGAAGTGATTCCCTTTTTAAATCTTTAATGGCTATTGAAGTACAAATGAAAATTGCAGCAACAGCACCGGCAAGAAATACATTTATAAAATAAGCTCCAAAGATTATTAAAAATGTTAAGGAAAAAGATATGAAAATAATAGACAAGGCAAAAAAAGTACCTGCCATTCTTTCTCTTTTAAATCTTTTTCTAAAGAATGGTTCAAATTTTAAAGCTAAAAATCCAATACCTTTTACCGGGTGAGGGAATTTTTCAGGATCACCAAAAATCAGGTCAATTATAAATCCAAGAATTATTGTTCCTTCAAATATAATAAAATATTGCAGCAGATTGTTAAACTTCAAAATTTTTTTTAAGATTATAATTAATAATTTAATTCATATTATCATATAAGATATTATATTTGATAAAGCTATTTATTAACTTGAATAAAAATTTATGGATAAAAATATTAAGAGATATCTTTTATTAGCCGCGAGGATCATTTTCAGCGTTGGTTTATTTTCAGTTCTTATAATATTGAATTTGAAAAATTTAGAAAGCATTCCTGAATTACTTAAAAATCTGAATTTAGCTTTTGCACTGATTGGGGTTTTATTTTATTTTTTAGGTGTTGCGCTTGAATCTCTAAGATGGCACGTTCTTCTTACTGCTCATAAGATATTTATACCACATTCATATCTTTTAAACTCTGTTTTAATAGGTTTCTTTTACAGCACGCTGCTTCCAACTACTATAGGAGGAGATGCATATAGAGGTATAGACATGCATAGAACATTTAAAATTCCTTTACATGAAAATGTTCTTTCAATTTATCTTGGCAGATTTCTTGGCATAATCAGTGGATTAATTTTTTTAATTATTTCCTTTTGTCTTGGAATGTATAAATATTTAAACATATCTTTTACTATTGGGTTGATAATAATGTTTCCAATTGTAGTTTTTCTTATAATTATCACCGTAATTCCAAAAAAATTTAAAATTGACATCCTTTTTGGAAAAGTTAAGTTTTTGAAGAGATTTAGCGGCAGTGTTCTGGAATTTTCACATGTTTTAGATAACTATAAATATAAAGGCAAATCGCTGGCAATAAGCTTTATATACAGCCTTCTTGGAAACTTAAGTACATTCGTCAGCTTTTATTTTATAGGCATTGCATTGAAAATAAGTGTAAGTTTTTTATCTTATCTGTTTATAATACCAGTAACATGGACAATATCAAATATTCCAATTACGGTGGGAGGAATTGGGATAAGGGAAAATACTCTTGTACTTCTTTTAAAAGAGTTCGGTATTTCTTCTGCATCGGCTCTTACATTTTCACTGATAGTGTTGATAATAAATATTTTTATAGCTGTTTTAGGCGGATTTATTTATATAGTAAGAAATGCAACTTATAAGCATAAGAAGAAAATTTAAGTAATATTTACTGTTGCCCGTCGTTCAAATCTGGTTGTTTTTAAATTGGTTTTTTTCATCAGCTCGTTAAAATCATTTGCCTGCAATTTTTTTGAAGCTTCAATTGCAATATTCGCGCAAGCCATGGCATCTTCTTTTGCATTATGGTGACTGAAGCTGAAATTTAGATATTTGGCTATGGTGTTAAGCTTATAATTTTCGAAGCCTTTCCAGACTTTTCTTGAAAGATTGACAGTGCAGGCATAACTTAGTTCAGGATAGTCTAACTGATATACATCAAGAAGCTTTCTTAAAACTTCAGTATCAAAGCTTGCATTATGGGCAATCACAATATTGCCTTCAAGATATTTTTTGATAGTGGGCCAGAGTCTGAAAAATTCCGGCTTTTTTTCAACATTTTTCTCTGATATTCCATGAATATGAGTATTAAAAGGTCTGAAATATAATTCCGGAGGTTTGATAAGCCAATAGATATTTTTTGTTATCTTATTATTTTTAATCACTGCTATGCCGAGGGCGCAGGCACTCGAAAGTTTTTCATTTGCAGTTTCAAAATCTATGGCAATCAGATTATTACTCATTATTTAATTTTATTTTCACAGAATATATGATTATAAATTTAAAAATAAAATATTTGTTTTACTAATATTATAATTATGCTTCCATGATATTATAAACCTAAAATCAATAAAGCAGGAAATAATAATGTATTGAAAGCAATATTTTTTTTATTTAAATATAATTTCAGTGTAAAATTTACAAATAGGTTTAAAATTGCTATAAAAGAAATTTATTAATTAAATTCAATATAATAAGAAAATAAATATTAATAAG
>JAMDDL010000011.1:0-6575 GCA_023488645.1 Actinomycetota bacterium
GACTCAATAATACCTCTGATAACACAATAATCACTTTCCCATTTAATTAAGTCATTTTGAGCAGCAAGTCTGTGTGATTTACCGTTTGCAAGATAAAATACTGATTCCAGAAGATTTGTCTTGCCGGCTCCGTTATCACCAAGAAACAAGATCAACCCGCAGTTTAAATCAAGGTTAATGTTGCAGAAGTTCCTGAAATTTTTTAGTTCCAGATGTTTTAAAAACATTTTTAATATATTTTAGCATATTCAAAAACTACTTTCTGAAGTTCATATCTGCCATTAAAAAACTTTAAAAATTTTTCGTATTTTATTTGCATTTTAATTTTAAAATTTTCATATTTAATCCTGCTTTTTCTGTTATGAACATCCGCTACAGCTTGAACATGAGCCACCCGAACAGCTTTTCCCGGATGAAGATCCTGAAGCTGCATAATCACTTTGTGAAGAAGAGCTTCCGCATTTGATCGGAGTAAAAACCCTGCACATATTCATGCTCCCGCATGACTTACATTTAATTTCATCAGAATTATCATTTTTTACATAATACTCTGAAACAGCTTCACAGTCATTACATTTATAGTCAACAAACTTCAATTTAAATCACCTCAAAATTACTTATTTACAAAATCATATTAAAATTTTAAACCTTAAAGACTGTAATTCTACAAATATTTTTAATATAATCTTTTAATTTATATCCTTTACTTAAAAAAAATGCAAATCAGAAATGCAAATCAGATTTTACATTATCTTTAGATTTATATAAATTCATAATTAAAAATAAACCAAGTATAATATTTAAAAAATAATTTTCATCAAATTAAATCTTTTTAATAAATATGTCTGATAAAAAATATACAGTTAAGGTTCCAGGAAGCTGTGGTGAGCTCTTGCAGGGTATTACTAACGGTATTAATTTTCATGTAACATGTCCTGTCAAATTATTTTCCGAAATAAGTGTAAATATCATAAAAAATTCAGAAATTATTTGCGAAAAAAATTATCAGAAAGCAATAATGGCAATGAAAAAAACCCTGCAATATTTTGGAGCAGATAATTATGGCGGAGAAATAAAAATTAAATCAGAAATACCTGCCGGAAAAGGAATGGCATCAAGCACTGCAGATATTAGCGGTATCATAATTTCAACAGCATTATCTCTTAATAAAACTATAACCGAAGAAGAAACAGCAAAAATAGCCTTGTCTATTGAACCTTCAGACGGCATAATGTTCAGGGGAATATGCTTGTTTGACCATAAATTGGGAAAAATTCATGAATATCTCGGAAATATACCGGAAAACAGAATTCTGATATTGGATTTAGGCGGAACTGTTGATACTTTAGAATTTAATAACAGAGATTTTTTACAGGAATTAAAAGAAAATGAAGATGAGATAAATAAGGCACTTAAAATTTTAAAAGACGGAATTTCAAATAAAGACCTGCAAAAAGTTTGTGAAGCTTCTACTGCAAGTGCAATATTAAATCAAAAAATATTATACAAAAAGAATTTGCTTAAAATTATTGATTTCAGTCTTATTAATGGAGCTTTGGGAATAAATATAGCGCATAGCGGTACAGTTATTGGTATAATTTTTTGCAGGGATTTTAATAAAATATCAAAATTTGCAGACAAACTCCAGAAGGAATTAAATACTAAATTATATTGTTTTGAATCTGAAATTACAGGCGGCGGAGCAATTTATTAATGAAAAATTATGTGAATTCTTTTAAGCATGGCGGTAATATTTGGAGCAAATCGCAAGAATATGGTATTGATATTAATGAAATTATTGACTTTAGCTCCAATATAAATCCGGCCGGGTTTCCACCTCAAACAATTGAAATTATAAAGAAAAATATAAATTTGATTAATAAATATCCTGACCCGGAATCCAGTGAATTCAAATCCAGGTTAAGTGAGATCTTAAACATTGATCCAAAAAATATACTGCCTGGTAATGGAAGTTCTGAACTTTTTTATTTAGCCGCAAGAACTGTAAGACCTGTAAAAGTCTTAATACCTGCTCCATCATTTGCTGAATATGAGCAGGCAGCAAGATCAGTGCCTGCAAGCTGTATTTTTATAAATTATGAGAAAAAAAATCAGGAATTTAAAATTGATTTACAAAAGTTAATAAAAAAAGTCTCCAGTTCAAAACTGCTTTTTTTCTGTAACCCGAACAATCCCACAGGTTCACTGCTTGACAGGGAAGAAATTTTATTTTTAATTAAAAAATGCAGAGAAAATGACTGCTTTATCTTTATAGATGAAGCATTCATTGATTTTGTTGATGATATCCCGGACACATCAGTAATAAAAAATATCCGAAAATTCAGCAATGCTCTGTTATTCAGGTCGTTAACCAAATTTTTTGCAATTCCCGGAATTCGCCTTGGTTACATCGTTGGAAGTAAAAACCTCATAGATAAAATAAGAGTTTGTCAGCCGGACTGGCCGCTTAATTTATTTGCTCAAATGGTTGGAAAAGAAGTTATCAGCGACATTAATTATATTTCTCAAAGCAGGCAGCTTATTAAAAAGGAAAGGGAATTCTTAGTAAACTCTCTTAAAAAGATAAAACAGCTTAAACTATTTAAATCTGCTGCAAATTTTATTTTAATTGAAATAAGAGATAAAAACCTGAGTGCAACTTCTCTGGCAGATAAGCTTGGCAGGGATTATAAAATTTTAATAAGAGACTGCTCCAATTTTAGAAATTTGGGAAACAATTTTTTTAGAATTGCTGTAAAAACCAGGCAGGAAAATATTTTATTAATTAACAGCTTTAAACAAATTTTTGGAGCTTAAATCTGTTTAATTTATAAAATTTATAAGAAATAAGAATTGTTATAAAGATTTCAAGTTTTATATGCGATAATATAAAAATTATTTTTAATATAAAACTTAATTTAATTTAAGGAAAATCCATGACAAAAAAAATTTTAATATTATGTACGGGAAATTCATGCAGAAGCCAGATGGCGGAAGGATTTTTTAAACATTACAGAAAAGACTGGAATATTCATAGTGCGGGAATTTCCCCTAAAGGTTTAAATCCTCTTGCAGTAAAAGTAATGCTTGAAAGAGACATTGATATTTCCGGTCAAACCTCTGACAGCATTGAAAAGTATATTAATGAAGATTTTGATTATGTAATTACTGTTTGCGACAAAGCCAGAGAATCATGTCCCGTATTTCCCAATGCAAAAGAAAGTATTCACTGGAGTTTTGAAGATCCTGCAGATGCTTACGGAAGTTATGAGGAGAAAATATCCAGATTCAGGGAAATCAGAAATCAGATTGAAGAAAAAATAATTGATTTCTTAAAAGAATAAAGAGTAATTTAAAATTATAAACATGCTTTAAAATGTCTGCTTCCAGTTCATAAGTCAAGCAAAAAAGCTGATTCTGGATGCGGAATTTACGTACCGGACACCTTATAATTATACCTATCTTTCTATTCCCTCTCTTGCTATTACTCCTTTAGTATAATAGTGTTTAATCTCTTTCATTTCAGTTACAAGGTCAGCCATTTCCATTATTTTCGGTGCAACTTTTCTTCCTGTCAGAACAAGTTCAACTTTTTCAGGTTTTATATTAATAAGTTCTGCTACATCTTCAACCTTAAACAAATTAAAATGCATTGCTACATTAATCTCATCAAGTATGACAACATCATAACTGCCTGAAGTCAGTATCTGTTTCATTTCCTTCAAACCGTTTTTAGCCATCACGATATCTCTTTCTGAAGGCTCTTTTCTAATGAAACAACCGTTTCCATATTGTTTTACTGTCACATTATCTTTAAATTTTTCCAGAGCTTTAATCTCATTATATTTCATACCTTTTATGAATTGGGCAATAAATACTTTCAGGCCATATCCTGATGCTCTAAGTGCTAAGCCAAGCGCAGCAGTTGTTTTTCCCTTACCATCACCTGTATAAACTTGTATGTATCCTCTTTCCAATCCTGCCATAAGAACTCCTTTACTGATTTATAATTAAAATTTGTAGTGCAAAATAACCATATAAAAATAAAAAACTCCCATCTTTTCAGCGGGAGTTAAGTTTTTTTAATTATTTTTGTTATCTTAATTGTCGTTTAATAGCAAGTAAGGTATCCTAATAAGTTATATTTTCCTTTCCCTATTAAGATGGCTTTCAATCAGGTTTTTACTATTTTCACAACAACTACATAAAGCAAAATATGAATTCTGACAACAAAAAATTACGCCCTTTAAGCCGAAGAGTTGTAATAACACATCTATTTGCAGGTTTCCTGACTTACGGGACTTTACTCTTCGCCTTCCCGGCTATTTAAAGCAAGTGGCATCTTAAAGAGCACACACCCGATTACAGTGGCGGTACCATTCCAGTTTTTCACTGGATTCCCTTTTCAAATAAATGAATATTTAAATTTCAAGCAAGCATAAAACACTAATTTAATATATCAGGAAATTAAATAATTTCAACAAATAAATAAAAATATTTAAAAAGATTATAAATTAAAATATTCCGGTCATTATAGCTTCTTATGTAATGCTTTTTCTGCATGCAGGACTTTATTTAACCCATTATAAAAATAGAGCTGAAGATTCTAAAGAAAGAATCGAAAATTATCAATCTTTAAATCTAAAAAAATGTCAAAAAAAATAACTGCAATAGTAGTTCGGCATTATTTGAAATTGCAGGTACATAATAAAAAAGTGACTGCAAAACAGCCACTTTTTTATTAATCAAATTAAATATTCTATATTTTTATTTAACAAACTTATCAGAATATTCAGGCGCATAATCAAGCAAATTTTCTCTGGTCACTACCTTGTAATTTACTTCCAGATACGTCTTCTGAAATTTTGGATAAGTAACTGCCCTATGCAGGTCTCTTGCCAATAAATATCCAAGGTTGTAAGAGTTCATGTCTACAGTTGCCTGCAGTTCATTTTTCGCTATTGCTTCAAATGCAGCAACTTGTCCGTCAAAACCAAAAAATTTCATTTCTGATTCTCTGCCGACAGCTTTTGCTGCCTGATAAGCAGCCAACGCACCACCGTCAAAGCCGCCAAAAACTGCATCTATTTTATCATATTTAGTAAGGAAATCAGACATTACATTATAGGATTTTTCAGAGTCCCAATTTCCAGGCTGATCATCCAGAACTTTAATTCCAGGAAATTCGGCAAGCCCGTCATTTACACCTTTATCCCTATCAATAGCAACACCAATGCCGGGAATCCCAAAAATAATTACAACATTACCCTTTCCGCCTAATAAATCACCCATATATTTAGCAAGATTATAGGCCGGCTGATAATTTCCACCAACAATTCTTACATCAACATCATTTTCAGAAAATTTTGGAATATTTACTTCAGCTCCAGGCGTTCCAACCGGAATTCCAGCCTTATGGGCAGCTTCTACTGCAGATACAAGCACATCACCATCAGACACTATGATCCCAATTGCATCCATATCAGAAGCAATCATTTGATCAACGTGGTTTACCTGTTCCAGTGCGTTTTGTTCTTCCTTAGTTTGCATATAAGCTACTTCAATATTATTTGCCTTGCAGTAATCGGTAAAACCCTGAACACAATTTGTATACCATTCATAGGTAGACGGATTTGTAATACCAAACTTTAAAGTTGATTTTGCAGATTCTTTTGTTTCCTCACTGATTTCAGCGGTCTCCTTAGTAGTTTCTTCGGTAACTTCTTCTTTTTTTGTACCTGTATCTTCACTCACTATGGTTTTACAGCCGATAAAAGAAAAAGTCACCACTATTAGAACAGCTAATAAGATACTTGCTACATTTAATGGAAATTTCTTTTTCATTTGACCTCCTTTTTGTATTATGTTTATTGGAAATTATAAATTATTATAAATATTATTTCAAATATTTTTTTTATTGTTAAATAATTTATTATTTTATTTAACAATATTAAATATTATCTTGACCTAAGATTTAAATTTTATTAATATTTAAAAAAATATATAATATAAGCAGTTATCTCATTAAGAAAGTTAGGTTATATTTCCAACCAAAAGTAATTGGAAGGGATTAAACAAAATTGAAAATGAATAATTTAAATTTATTGGAAATAATTAATATTTCTAAGAGTTTTGGCGGGACTAAGGCACTTAATGATGTTAATTTTAAGCTGGAAAAAGGTGAAGTCCATGCATTAATTGGTCAAAATGGCGCCGGTAAATCTACTCTATCAAGGATAATTGCAGGAGACATACAAAAGGATACGGGTAAAATATTTATCGAGGGCATTGAGGTAAATATTCGTAATCCTTTAAATGCCAGAAATCTCGGAATATGTATGATCTATCAGGAATTAAGACTGATTCCTTATTTAACTGTTGCAGAAAATATATTTCTGAACCAGTATTCAAAAAATAAACTTAGTTTAATTAGCTGGAAGAATGTTTTTAAAAGAGCACAGGATTTGATGGATAAATGGGATATTAGATTGGACAGGAATGCCTTAATAAAAGATTTACCAATAGCACAGCAGCAATTAGTTGAAATCTTAAAGAGCCTTTCTTTAAACCCCAGA
>JAMDDL010000011.1:7176-8609 GCA_023488645.1 Actinomycetota bacterium
TAAAACGTTTTGGTTTAATAAGCAGCAGATCTCAAAATAAGGTTACAAAAGATTATGCAGCAAAATTATCAATTAAATTTGATAATTATAATCAGACTTTAAATGAATTAAGCGGAGGCAACCAGCAAAAAGTTGTTATAAGCAGATGGCTCACTATCGAGCCTGAAATACTGATTGCAGACGAGCCGACAAGAGGCATAGATGTTGGGACAAAAAAAGAAATTTATCTTTTATTAAAAAGAATTGCTAATTCAGGTACCGGATTGATTATTTTATCTGAAGAGATTGAGGAAATCATGGAACTTTCTGACAGGATAATGGTATTAAGTAAAGGAAAAATAAAGAAAGAATATGAAGATAACAAAGTTAATAAAAATGAATTGACATTATGTGTAACAGGATTAGAGGAGAATATAAATTAAAATGAAAGAAGATTTAATAAACGGAAAAAAGAATGAAAAATTTATAAATATTTTTAGAAGCAACATTACATTTGTTAATATCTTTCTTTTTGCAATTTTTCTTTTTACAATTTTTTCTATTTTTGTTCCCCAATTTTTTACTGTTAGAAATATGATTAACCTCTCCAGGCAAAGCTCTGTAGATGTCATTATTGCCATTGGCATGACTCTTCTATTAATTTGTGGAGAATTCGATCTTTCGATACCCGGAATAATTTCCTTAACTGCTATGGTTCTGGCATTGACTTTAAAAGCAGGTGTTCCCATTGTATTATGCATCTTGATAGCATTAACTTTATCAGTTTTAATCGGTTTTCTAAATGGAATCTTATCTACTAAAATTCCTTCTTTTATTGCATCTCTCGGGTTGTTATCAGTTACCCGGGGATTCTCTTTATATGTTACGGATGGAAGAGCTATCCATGCGCTGCCTGATTCATTTCTTTTGGTAGGAAGGTTGGAACTTTTAGGGATACCAGTTAGCTGGATTTATGCCATGATAATATTAGTTTTGGGGATTATTATATCAAGATATACTGTTTTTGGAAGGCAACTATATGCACTTGGCGGAAATAGAGATGCCGCACGTAGTACCGGTGTTCCTGTTAATACGAGAATTGTACAAACATTTATAATAATGGGACTTCTATCCGGAATTGCTGCAATCGCTTTAGTAGCAAGGCTTGATGCCGCTCATCCGTTAATGTCCGGTGACGCAGCATTAAATGCAATCGCAGCGGTAGTCATAGGAGGAACCAGTTTATTTGGCGGCAGGGGACATGTTATTGGTTCCGTAATAGGTGCATTAATAATTTCTGTACTATCAAATGTATTCACATTAATGTCATTTCCAGCATCTTTACAGGGAGTAATATTAGGAGTCATTTTAATAGGTGTAATACTTATTGATTATTTAAGGGTTAATATTTCAAGAAGGCGCTGATTGTAATTTATATATAATATATTAATAAT
>JAMDDL010000117.1:0-26855 GCA_023488645.1 Actinomycetota bacterium
CGCTTTATCTGAAAATCATAAGAATTCGCTTTTGGATCTCCCAGGTATAAATAAGATATTTGCCAGGGTATCTACCTAAAACTGATAATGGATTTGCCAAAAGTATGAACTCTAAATAAAAAAAGGGATTTTGGATAAAATTTAAGCAGAAATATTTTCCGGTAATATATAGATAACCTCATATAGTGAACATCTATTGTTAAGTTATCAATTTTACTTAACATAATGTTTTTAAGTTATAAAGCCTCAAGCCAATTAATTATATCCTCATTTTTTTTAAGCAATTGATTCAAATCAAAAGACTTAGCAACAGGATCACAAGATAGGAGTGCTTTTCTTTTCATTTCAAGATCAATCTCAATATAGCTATGTGTAGTTGAAAGATTGACATGACCCAGCCAGTTTTTAATAACAGAAAGGTTAACTCCAGCTTGAAGAAGATGTATTGCTGTTGTATGGCGAATATGGGGAGATCCCCATATTCGCCATTCTCGAAGTATGCATCTGTATCAAATGGGGATCCCTCTTTCATATATAAAAGATTTTCTTGGGCATTCCAACATTAACGCAACATCTATTTATGCGTCTGCAGACATTACAATGATGAAAAATGCACTTGAAAAAGTCAGCAAGAAAGATGCTACAGGGAAAATTGAGATTCCAGTATGGCAGGGGGATGAAGATATGATTTTATCTTTATGTGGACTGAAGTAACTTCAAGAAAGAAAATATTATCCGTAAGTTTTTAATGAAGATACCCCAAATATAGGAGATTGCCAAAAAGTTAAGGATAATTAAAAGTTACAGATAAGATATAAGCTTTATGGTAGTCTCAGTAATCAGATCTGGTTTGAAAGATATCTTGAAATTTAATCTAATTTATATTAGACAACTTGAAAGTAGACTATTTAAAAGAAAATACCGAATTATACTGTCTTTAATTCCCAATATTCCTTACAAAATTTAATATAATTTTTTATCATTTCATCAAGGAGTTGATTACCTGTCTCTACTGAAGATTTAAGTGGTGCTCCATAAATTCCACTTTTACTTTCTTGCAATCCCCAAGTAGAAAGAAATACTTTTTTTATGCCAAATGCATCTGCAACATAAAATTCTGACTTATAAGTTAATTTATCTTCATCGGTTGCTTTACTTAAATCAATATTAAATCCCATTGCCATTAATAGTGAAGTTTCATATTCACACGCATGTGTTGCCCCGCCGATTTCTGATTTTCTTATTTTAGCAAATTTTTCAGCCATCATAGATACAGGATTAGTTAACGCGCAATATACATTATAATCATCCGCTATTTCTCTAATTGCTACTTCTAACATTCCTCTATGCTGGCCATGAGCATCAATTACAACAATTTTTTTAAACCCCATGTCACATAAAGAAGATAATATATCATGAATTAAATCTATAACCACTCTTGTCCTTACTCTCATAGTCCCAGGCCACTTGGTCATTTTTTTTGGTGAATATCCTGTCCATACAGTTGGCATTAATAAAACAGGTAATTCGTCATTAAGTTTTTCTGTTATTCTTTTTCCAATTTCGGTTCCTATATAAGTATCGCAGCCAACTGGAAGATGAGGTCCATGTTCTTCAACTTGCGCAACCGGCAATATTATTAGAGCGTTTTTTTTAATCAATTCTTCTAATTCTGGCCAGGATTTTGTCATAAATTCCATATTCATTATCATATTCTCCTTTTAATAGAATCTCTTATCATTAACTTTGTGTCTAATTCATATATTTTTACATTCTCTTTATTAAAATTTTCATTTTTTATACAATCCAGCAAAATTTCTGCACTTTTATAACCTAATTTAAATTTTGGTTGTCGGGTAGTTGTTAGTGAAGGATTTAAGTATCTTGCAAGTGGGATATCATCATTACCTATGACTGAAATATCATCTGGGATTGTAACTCCAAGTTCTTTTGCAGCTTTATATACTCCTACCGCTGCTAAATCGCAAATAGTAATTATTGCAGTAATATTGTATTTACTATTTATAATTTTTTTTAGAGTTTTATATCCACCAATGATATCAGGGGAAGCTTCATTTAAATAATAATCTTTTATAAGAATTTTATTTTCCTTCATAGCTTCGATGAAACCATTTCTAAAATTAGACAAAGATTTATTTTCTCTGTAAGCATCAAGTATAAAAATTTCTTTATGGCCATTTTTTAAAAGATATGATGTTGCAGAATAAGATACTTTAAAGTGATTGACTAAAACACAATTGGTTTTGATATAATCCTGTATAATGTCTAAAACTACAAAAGGGATATTTTTTTCATATAATAAGTTAACCCCTTTTGATATTGAAGAAGAAGGGGCAATTATTATTCCATCAACTTTTTTACTCATTAATAATGATATATATTTTAATTCTTTTTTTGAGTCATATTCTGTATTACAGAGCATCATATTAAAATTATTTTTATCAAGAAGACTTTCTATTCCTCTTAATATTTCATAATAAAAAGGATTACCAATATCAGGGACTAAAATCCCAATTACTTTAGTTTTTTTAGTTTTTAAGCTTTTAGCAATATTATTTGGAATAAAAGATTCATTTTTAATGATTTGCAATATCTTTTCTCTAGTATCCTTGTGGACTTTGGGGTCATTATTGATAACTCGGGATACTGTGGATTTTGATATGTTTGCTAATTTTGCTATGTCTTTTATATTCATTTTTTTTCTTGACTTATTTTACACAGTATATATAATAAAATCAATGGGAACGGTCCCATTTATAAAAAGTTTTAATAGTTTAATAGAGGCGGCATTATGAGCAATTTTAATTATAACCCTTCCAAATGGGTTCCTTTTAGAGATAAAGATGTTATCGAGAGAGTTAGAAAAATAAAAAGGGAAGATATAACAAAACACTCAAACCCGGATTTTAAAATTCATGTAGTTAAAGATTCAGATATTGAATTTATATGGATCACGGATATGTTCTTCCGCATTAAAGCTTCTGATGATGAAAATAAAAAAGTAGTAATGATCACTCCTCAACCTGCACCTTGTTACCAGAAAGTAGCTTACTTAATTAATAAATTTAAAGTAAATTGCAGAAATCTTTTTACTTTTAATATGGATGAATATGCAAATGAAGATGGTAATATTGCTCCAGAAGATTGGCCGCAAGGTTTTATGTATGCAATGAATAATAATTTTTATAACAGAATTGAAGAAAATTTAAGACCGCCTAAAAATCAAATTGTGGGATTTACAGATAAGAATTTAAGAGATTATGGGAAAATGATAGAAGATTTAGGTGGTGCCGATGTATGTTATAGTGGTCCTGGTTGGGCAGGCCATCTTGCTTTTATTGAACCAGGTTCAGAAGAATTTGCAGGGACATTAGAGGAATGGAAAAGAATGGGCCCGAGAATAGTTACATTAAATCCTTTTACGATAGCACAAAATTCTCTTCATGGCAGTTTTGGTATGAGTGGTGATATTGGATATGTTCCTCCTAAAGCGGCAACCATTGGTCCTGCACAGGTTATTGCAACTAAAAATCGCTTAGATTGGAATTATTTAACCGTAGGTGGAACCAATATTTCTTGGCAAAGATTCATAACAAGACTGGTTGCTCACGGTCCAGTTACTCCTTTAATACCAGAGTCAATACTCCAAACGCTAGAGGTAGATTTTTATATCTCTGAGTCTATAGCTCAGGACATAGAACCGACTTGGGAAATAGCATATTAATTTATGATTTTTCAAAGATGGGTATTATGAAAAAAATAAAGGTAGGTTTTATAGGATTAGGTGTAATGGGGAGGATACATTTTGAGACACTTAAGCTAAACAAGAATGTTGAAATCAAATCTTTATTTGATGTTAATTATGATTTAATTGAAGAATTATCAAAGACATGTAACGCAAAACCTTATAAAAGCTTAGAAGATTTATTAAATTCCGGCATAGACGCTGTTTGGGTATGTACTCCTGAGGATACTCATTATGGTACAGTAAAAAATGCTTTAGATGCAGATAAGCACGTTTTTGTTGAAAAAACTCTTGATAGATATTACCAAAAGGCTAAAGAATTAACAGAACTTTCGAAAGCTAAAAATAATCTTTTGACAATGGTTGGTTATCCAATTCGTTTTGATCCAAATTATAGAAAAATGAAAGAAATATGTGATAAATATTTTGAGAAAAAGATTTTTTGTTGGTCTTTGAGACAACAACTTACAACACCAAGCACTCTCTGTTATGACAGGTATAGAAATGATTATTATTATCCTCCTAGATGGTATTTTGAAAAAAAAGGAGGAGGAGCACTATTTTCACATGCTTCACATGATTATGATTTCTTACAATGGTGTTTTGGGGATATAGTTGAAGTACAGGCAAATGCAGGAATATTTCTTAGTAATGGGGAAGCCCCAGATGAATGTAGCGTCAATTTAAAATTTGAAAATGGAGCTATAGGAGTAGTATCCACAATTTGGACTAGCCCTATTAAATTTAATTATGTAGGCTTAGTTTCAGAGCAAGGATCTATAGTCTTGCCTGAAGAAAAATTAATTTTAAAAATTAATAAAGAACCTGAGACAGAAATAAGGTTTAAAGAATATTCTATGTGGGAAAATGAGGATAATTATTTTATTGACTGTATTTTAAGTTCAATAATTCCAGAACCTTCTTTCGATGATGGTCTAAAAGCTGTCTTAGTTGCAACTGCTGCTTTAAAATCGTTTGAAGAAAATAAGGCTATTAAAATATCTGAACTAAAATAATTAAAGGAGGTGGAGATTTTTTTATAATTATAATTAATAAAATTTTATGGAGGAAAAAATGAAAAAATGGGGAAAAAGTTTTTTATTAATTTTTTTATCAGTAGTTTTGGTACTAGCAATGAGTTCTATTTCTTGTAAAACGACAAAAACAGAAACGAGTGAAACTTCTGCTGTTTCAAGTGCAGAATCTACTGCTGCCAGTGAAACTACAAAAGCTCAGGAAAGTACCGTGAGTGCAGGGCCAGTAACAGGCGGGACCTTGACCTACGGTATTGATTATGATGTTCAAAGATTAGATCCGCTAAATACAACCTGGATGACAGATGCAACAATGCAGCTATATGATAGAATGACTGCTCAAGATCCGACTACTGGTAAAATAATTCCTAATCTAGCGGAGTCATGGGAAATTTCAGATGATGGTTTAATATGGACTTTTCATCTAAGAAAAGGAGTTAAATTTCATGATGGTTCTCCAGTAAACGCAGATGCTGTAAAAAAATTCTTTGATATGGCTAGATCTTCAAAAACTTTTGCTTTTAGTTTTCATTATACTGCTATAGATTCAATAGAAGTAAAAGATGAAAATACTGTAATATTTAAGTTAAGCCATCCTGATGCACATTTACTTATCGCTATGCAAACAGTATATTCCAGTATTGTAAATCCAGAAGCATATACAAAATATGGACAAGATTATGGAACTACTGCAGTTGATGGTTCAGGAGCATTTAAATTTAAAGAATGGGTGCCTGGTGACCACTTAACTATTGTTAGAAATGATGCTTATAATTGGCCATTGTCATTTTTCAAAAATACAGGTGCACCATATCTGGATGAAGTTATATACAAATATATTCCTGATGCTACAACGAGAGCTGTTGAACTTGAAACCGGGAATATCGATATTGTTGTAGGTATTTCCCCAGTAGATGTTGAAAGATTATCAAAGGTTAATACTATTACTATTAAAGAAACTCCAAAATTTAGTGAGCGATATTTAGCATTTAATTTGGAAAGTAAGGTATGGAGTGATATTAATTTGAGAAAAGCTGTCTGGTATGCAATTGATAGAGATGCGATTGTTCAAGCGGTTTTACTAGGTCATGGGTCTCCAGCTTATGGTTATATTACCCCGAATATGCAAGGTTACTACAAAGATTCCGATAAAGCTTATCCGTATGATATAGAAAAAGCCAAAGAATTAATTAAACAAGCTGGTTGGGTAGATACAAATAATGATGGAATTGTTGAAAAAAATGGAAAAGATTTGGAAGCAGTATATTATTCAGACAGTGAAACAGAATATAAACAACTTTCAGAAGTACTGCAACAACAATTAGCAAATGTTGGAATCAAGCTTGTTGTTAATCTTGTAGACGCACCTACACATCAAGGAGCTGCAAAAGAGGGTAAACATGATATTATACTCATGCATTGGGATTGGACTGATCCTGAAATTGCTGGCTTATTGATGCTCTCAGGAAACAAACCCTGGCCAAATGCTTCAAGAATTAATGATCCTAAAATTGATAAATTCTTTACAGATGCTGGAAATGCAAAATCATTAGAAGAAAGAAATCAGATTTTTTCAGATATGCAAAAATATGCTATTGAAAATATAGTTCCTTGGGTTGGTTTATATATACCTAATTTAATTTATGGATTTAGTAATAATGTTAAGGGTTATGAACCAAATCCTTATGATTCTTTGTATCCATATTTAAATGATACATACAAAATCAAATAGTTATTATATTAAATGATGAATGTGGGTTTGAGTTTATACTCAAACCCACAAAATTAAAAAATAGCAATATATGCATAAACAAATTTTAACAAAATTAGGAATTGCTGTACTATCTTTATTAATAGTATCAGTTGCTGTTTTTTTTATGTTGAGATTAACTAAGGGTGATCCTGTGGATTTAGTAGTATCTCCTTTAGCTCCAAAAGAAGTAAGAGAGGCTGCTCGTATTCAGCTTGGTTTAGATAAACCCTTAATAGATCAATATGCTATATTTTTAAAAAGAGCAGTAGTCTTAGATTTTGGTAAATCAGTCAGGACAAATCAGCCGGTTGTCCAAATGATAAAGCAGAGACTAGGAAATACTTTAGAGTTGGGATTGGCATCATTTGTACTATCTTTATTAATTGGTGTACCGCTTGGTTTGTTTACAGCTATTAAAAAAAATACTTTCTGGGATAAAGCTGGCATGACAGCATCTTCATTATTTATGGCAATTCCAAGTTTTTGGGCTGGGCTAATGTTGATTTTAATTTTTTCTTTAGCTGTATCTTGGTTGCCTCCATCTGGTGCAGGGAGTTTTAGACAGCTTATCTTACCAGTTATTGCTTTAAGTTTCGAAGGAATTGCAGTTTTTTCACGTATGTCGAGGGCTTCTTTTATTGAAATATTAAATTCAGATTTTGTATTGGGTATGAAATCTCGAGGAGTAAATTATAAAAAAATATTATTTAAACATGTTTTAAAAAATGGAATACTACCCATTATCTCATTAGGTGGACTTAGATTAGGTTTTGTTATTGCAGGTGCTGTTATTGTTGAAGTTGTATTTGCTTGGCCTGGAATTGGAAGACTTCTTGTAGATTCTATTGTTACAAGAGACTATCCTGTAGTTCAGGGAGTAGTATTGCTGATGGCTCTAATAGTTATTTTAGTGAATATTTTAGCTGATTATATATACCTATTAGTAGATCCTAGAATTAGATATTAATTGAAAAAATATGGCAAAAGTAAGAATATTAAAAAATGGTAATATTATAACCCCATTTAAAATACTTAATAACTCATCTCTTATTATTGAAGATGGTATTATTAGTGGAATTATTAATAGCGATATTGATTTTTCCAATAAATCTGGAATAGATATTTTTGATGTAAGCGGTCTTTTTATTACTCCAGGCCTCATTGATATCCACACACATGGAGGTGGAGGACAAGACTGCATAAATGGAGATATTAGAACAATTTCAAATTTTAAATTAAAGCAAGGTGTAACTGGATACCTCCCTACAATAATAGCAAGTCCTATGGAATCAATACTTGATTCCATAGATAGAATATTTAAAGTAAAGAATTCTAATGAAATTTTTAATACACAGATAATGGGTGTGCACTTAGAGGGAATATATCTGAACCCAAGTTTCAGAGGAGCACAACCATTAGAATATTTACGTAAACCTGACTTGAAGGAATGTAGTGATATTATAAATAGAATTCCTGGTTTCGTAAAAATTATGACTATCTCACCTGAAGTTGATGGATGTTTAGATATTATAGGATTTCTTTCTAAAATGAATGTAATTCCATCTGTAGGGCATTCCGATGCTTCAGTTGACATAATTGAAAGATCTATAAATCTAGGCCTAAAACATGCTACCCATATTTTTAATGCTATGGGTCGGCAGCCACAAATTGAGCATGGAGTTTACAACCCTGGATTAGAGGATATATTGCTCATTAAAGATGAGATCAATTGTGAGATTATTGCTGATACTGCATATGTGCATCCAGTAATGATGAATTTACTCTTAAAAATTAAGCAACCATCAAGAGTATTGTTAGTATCAGACTCCATGGGTGTAGCTGGCTTACCAAACGGAGAATACGATATAGGGATTGAAAAGATAATATTAAAAAACGAAGTTGCCAGATTAACTGATGGACGCTTAACCGGTAGTGTGTTAACTATGAATAAAGCTATTGGAAACATTATGAAAATTACAGGCATAGGCATATGTGATGCGGTTAGGATGGCAAGCTACAACCAAGCAGTTGTGCTTGGAATAGAATCCAAGAAGGGTACTTTGGATATTGGCAAGGATGCAGATATCGCAGTACTTGATTGTAATCTTAATACAGTTCATACATTTATTAACGGTAAATTAGTTTATAGTCAGAAGGAAAATGTTTTTAAATAATATAATAAATAAAAATCCAAATTTAATAAAAAGCGCTTTATTGCTTAAAAAAAAGAAGCTGATACCTTCTAATTGTTTTATTCTAGATCTTGATGCTATCTTTCATAACGCAAAAGAGATTGTTCAGGAAGCAAAGAAACTTAATCTCAGGCTATATTTAATGACAAAGCAAATAAATAGAAATCCCTTTGCTGCTGCTATTGCAATTAATTGTGGTTTTAGCGGAGCAGTTGCAGTTGATATACAATGTGCAAGAATTTTAAATAGTTATGGAATTCCTGTAAAGCATGCAGGGCATTTAAATCAGGTTCCAATTAACGATATTAAATATATTTTAAATATAAGACCTGAAGTAGTAACTGTCTTTAGTTATGAAGAGGCTGAAAATATCTCTCGTATTGCAGGCCAATTAAATATCATTCAGGATTTATTAGTCAGAGTAGTAGGAGAAAAAGACTTATTCTTCAGTGGCCAGGAAGGTGGATTTTTGGAAAATGAATTTGAAGAAACTCTAAATAAATTGCTTAAATTAAAGAATGTAAATATAGTGGGTGTAACTTCATTTCCTTGTCTAACTTATAATTTAAATTCTCAAGATAATGTTATTGCTACTAACAATATGCAAACCTGCTTAAGAGTTGCAGAGATTATTAGTAAAAAAAGTCAAAACAAAATAAAACAAATAAATGCACCTGGGAATAATTATATCGAAGTTTTTAAAATTTTGGCGCAATTGGGAGCTACGCATTTAGAACCCGGTCACGCTTTGACTGCTACTACACCAAGCCATTCTTTTAAACCAAACAACAAAGGTATTCCTGCGGCATTATATGTCTCTGAAATAAGTCATATTTATAAAGATAAAGCTTATGCCTACGGTGGGGGTTTTTGGAAAGGTGCACCTTTACAAAATAACAGACAGAATGCGCTGGTTGGTGAAGATTTTGACACAGCTGTTGATAATATGGCAAACATTAATGATTTAGAACAAATTATTGATTATCATATTATTTTGAATAGTAAAAAAACATTTAAAATTGGAAATACTGTTATTTGTGGTTTTTATACTCAGATGCAAATGACTAGAGCATATATTGCTGCAGTAAGCGGGGTTTCAAAGCATAATCCTGTTTTAGAAGGCATCTTCGATAACGCAGGTAATTTAATTGACGATAATTTTCTTCCACACGATAGAGAATATGCAAAAAACAAGATAATAAAATTAAGAAAATATTACTTTGACGAATGAATTAAATAACAAAATAAAATCTAAAAAGGAATATAATCGATTTTCTATTAGAAGCTGGTCATTAGTGATCGGTTTGGCAATTATTCTAATAATTGCAGCTCTTTCTATTCTGGCTCCATTTATCACTCCACATCCATATTATCAACAAAACATTTCTAAATCATTTTTACCGCCTTTCTCGCAAGGCTATTTATTTGGAACTGATCAATTTGGACGAGATATCTTCAGCAGAGTTCTTTATGGTGGAAGGATGTCACTGGAAGTTGCCATTTTAGCAACAGGAGTATCAGTAATTATAGGTGTATTAGTTGGTGGTTTTGCAGGTTATTTTGGGAAAAAAGTAGATTTGATTTTATCCATATTTATAAATATTACTTGGAGTTTTCCACTATTATTAATTTGTTTAGTTCTGGTTGCAATGAGAGGCCCAAGCTTAGCGAGCGTTATGATAGGTATCGGAATTGTCGCCTGGTCAGGTATTGCACGAGTTGTAAGAGGTGAAATATTATCTTTACGAGAAAGAGATTTTATAAAAGCTTCGGAAGCTTTAGGAATAAGCAAATTTAAAATATTATTTGTACATATAATTCCAAATATTTTTCCCTCAATTTTAGTCTTAGCTACTGTTTATATGGCTACGTCTATTCTAATAGAATCATCTCTGAGTTTTTTGGGGATAGGAGCTCAACCACCCTTATCTAGTTGGGGGACTATGTTAAATGAAGGAAGAATGTATCTTATGAAGGCACCTTGGATTGCTATACCTCCTGGTCTCAGCATTGTATTTTTGGTCTGGGGTTTTAATTTACTAAGTGACGGTTTAAGGGATATCCTAGATCCTAAAATGAAAGATATTATCAGGCAGTAAAAATAGAAATATACCAGTAAATAATAATAAAATGTACAAAAAAAATATTGATAAATTATTGGAAGTAACCAATCTGACCGTACAATTAGCAACACGTAGAGGCATAGCTAATGTAGTTAAAAATGTTTCGTTTGATTTAGGTTGGGGTAAAACTTTAGGCATTGTAGGCGAATCCGGGTGTGGGAAAACAATGACTGTCAGGTCAATTATTGGATTAAATCCCCAACCTCCGACAAAAATAATAAATGGCTTGATTAAGTTTGATAATATCAATTTAATGTCATTGAAAGAGAATCAATTTAACAGCATTAGAGGTAAAGAAATTTCAATTATTTTTCAAGAACCTACTTCTTTTTTAGATCCCGTTTTTACAGTCGGGAGCCAAGTTTCAGAAGTATTATCTTCTCATATTAAAAATATATCTAATAAAGATATAAAATATCATGTAATTGAACTTTTTAAAAAGGTTGGCATACCTTCTCCAGAGAAAAGATTTTATAACTATCCTCATCAATTAAGTGGAGGTATGGCACAAAGGATATTAATAGCATGTGCTATTGCTATTACACCAAAACTTTTAATTTGTGATGAGCCAACGACAGCATTGGATGTGACTATACAAAAGCAAGTACTAAATTTACTTGAAGATTTAAAAAACGAAAAGGGGATGTCGATTATATTTGTAAGCCATAATTTAGCAGTTATATTTGAAATTTGTGATGAAGTAGTTGTAATGTATGCTGGGGAAATAGTTGAGAAGGGTGCTGCTGCCGACATTTTTAATAAACCCAAGCACCCTTATACAGAGGCGTTGTTGAAGTCTTTACCTACTTTAAATAAAGATATTGAAAAATTAGAAATGATAAAGGGTTATCTTCCTGACATATTTCAAGAAGTCAAAGGATGCTTATTTAAAAATAGGTGTATCTATGCAGACGACGACTGCCTCTCTGAAGATATTAAATATATTCAAGTTGGAATTAACCATATAGTGAAGTGTAAAAGATATGAATAATGATGTTAAAAATCTAAAGAACCCAGACTTAGTCAGAGTTGAAAATTTAAAATGCTATTTTACAAGAAGTAGTGTTTTTACAAATAAAAAAGATATAATCCATGCTGTTGATAGGATAAATTGGCAGATTAGAAGCGGAGAGATTTTTGGTTTAGTTGGTGAAAGTGGTTGTGGAAAATCAACTTTTGGAAAAGTATTAGCGGGCCTTATTAATCCAACAAATGGCAGTATATTTTATAAAGATAAAGATACTAGCAGTTTAAATAAGGTAGATAAAAATAACCTTCGTGCAAAAATTCAGATGATTTTCCAAGATCCTTTAGCTTCGCTTGATCCACGCAAGAATATTTATTCAATAGTCTCTGAAGGTATATTTCATATAGGGATCAGGAAAAAGTCTGAAATATTAGAAAAAGTAGCTGGTGTACTAGATTTGGTTGGGATACCTAATAAATTTCTTTTTAGATTGCCTCATGAATTAAGTGGCGGGCAAAGGCAGAGGGTAGCTATTGCCAGAGCACTTATATTGAATCCTGAATTTCTTATTGCGGATGAGCCGACTTCTTCGCTTGATATTTCTGTTCAGTCTCATATCTTGAATTTGTTCAAAGATTTACAGAAGAAACTAAATTTGGCAGTTCTTTTTATTTCGCATGATCTGGCAGTAGTTAAATTTATATCTAATAAAGTTGGAGTAATGTATTTAGGTAAAATAGTTGAATTATCAAGTAGCCAAAATCTTTTTGAGGAACCTATGCATCCATATACTAGAGCACTTCTATCATCTATCCCAAAAATTATCATAGATAAAAAAACAATTTTTTTCGATGATATAAAATTGCAAGGTGATCCTCCAAGTCCAATAAATATCCCACCAGGCTGTAGATTTGCAGGTAGATGTTATAAATCAGAGGAAATATGCAAGAAAGTAGAGTCAGAGTTAATAGAAATTAAAAAAGATCATTTTCTAAGCTGCCATTTTCCTGAACTTAAGAATTAATAGTAAATTACCTTGGTTTAAAAAAATATGAAAGAAAATAGACCTATTTTAATTGGAGTTGATGCAGGATCATCTGTGCTAAAAGTTGCTGCTTTCAGAACAGATGGTAAGTTAATTCAATTATCTAAAAGAGAAGTTAAGATTGATTTCTCAAAAACTCCTATTATTGAGTTTAATATAGAAGATTATTGGGATGCTTTTATTGATTGTATGGAAGAATTAATTGCTAAAAATCCTTATTTTAAAAATAATATAGCATCCATAACTGTTACTAGCCAAGGTTCTACATTTGTCATGCTTGATAGTCAATTAGAAATAATAAGAAAAGCAATATTTTGGATGGATAGTAGAGCTCAGGAAGAGGTAATTCTTTTAAAAAATAGTTTTAGTAAATTAGATATTTATAAACATAGTGGCCAAGTACATATTAACAGTAATTATGTACTTGGCAAACTTATGTGGATTGCTAAAAATGAAAAGCAAAACTTATCTAAAACATCAAAAATTTTGTTTTTACAGGATTATTTAATATATAAGCTAACAGGTGAATTTATCACAGATTATTCCATAGCTTGTATATCTTCGTTACTTGATATTAACAAGAAAGAGTGGTGGCAAGATATTTTAGATTTTATTGGTATTAATAGAAATATGCTCCCAGAACTTTGTGAGCCAGGTTCAATTGTTGGTAAGATGAAAAAAGATTTATCAGCCTTTCTTAATTTGAAATGTAGTCCTATTATTTGTACTGGCGGATTAGATCAAGCAACTTCCGCCATTGGCGCTGGAAATATAAAACCAGGGATAGTGTCCGAAAATACCGGTACCGTTATAGCAGTATCAACAGTACTTGATTCACCGATATGGGATCCAAATTTCAATATTCCAATTTTTTGTCATTCAATTCCCGGGAAATATTATATTTTAACCTGGTCTCCAAATGGTGGTAATGTATTAAAATGGTTTAGAGATAGTATACTAAAAAAATGGTTTCAGTTTAAAATGGAAAAATTAAATATCAAATTATCAGTAGAAGATTTGGATTTTGATAATATGGACTATATATCTAAAATGGCTCCCCCTGGGGCAGAAGGATTATTAATGTTGCCGCATATTGGTGGGTCTGGATTTCCAGAATTTAATCCCAATGCTTGTGGAATATTTTTTGGTATTAAATTAAACCATTCTTTGCAGCATTTTTTAAAAGCAATAATGGAATCAATAGGGTATATATTAAGAAGGAATATTGAATGTATGGAAAAATTAGATATAGATATAAATGAAATAAGATCATTGGGAGGCGGTTCCAAAAGCTTAGAATGGTTAACAATTAAATCTGATATTACCCAAAAACCTATCTTAATATTAAAAACAAGAGATGAAGCCGCTGCCCTTGGCTGCTGCTTGCTTTCATCAGTTGCAATTAAGTACTATCCAAGCTATGAAGAAGCAGTAAAAAATATGCTCGTAAATGAAAATATAATAAATCCAAATAGCAATTACAAGGATTTATATGATCAAATATATAATAAATATTTAAAAATATACGAAAATGTAAGCATCTTTTTTTAAAAATTTTTAATTATTTAATTTTGCTTAATAATCTGAAAGTATATTCATATATGCAATTGGCGGTAGTTGGAGTTTTGATAGTCGCAATAATTGGCGGAACAAGTTATATAAATTATAGGAAAATAAAGGTAATATAACGATATTTTATTAATTTATTAAATAAAGGGGATAGCATTTTGAGTAATTATTTTCATGAATTTAAGTTTGAACCTGCATCCTGGGTTCCATATCGCGATGTAGAAGTTCTTGATATGTGCCGAAAGAAAAAGAGGGAAGACTATCTTGAACTGAACAACAAATTTCCCAACTTGAACGTGCAGATTATCGCTGACGATTTTGTTTGGTGGGTTTGGGCGATAGATATGTTTAAAAGAATAAAAGAAAGCGATGAGCAGGATAAAAAGCTGGTAATGATACTTCCTAATCCGACTCCTATATATGCAAACGTTGCTTATATGATTAACAAATTCAATATTAATTGCAGAAACCTTTATACATTTAATATGGATGAATGGGCGAATCAGGACGCTAATGTTGCGCCAATAGATTATCCTCAAGGTTTTATGTATGCATTTAATAGATTCTTTTATAGTCAGATAAAATCTGAATTAAGACCTCCCAAAGAACAGTGCATTGGACCTAACAATAAAAATATTAAAGATTACAGCAAAATGATAGAGGACGCTGGCGAGGCAGATATTGTATATTCCGCTTGTGGTTGGTCTGGGCATACTGCGTTTATAGATCCTGTTCCCGAGTTTGGAGTTAACGGTAATGATGTAATAGACGTGGATGAATGGATTAAAATGGGTGCAAGGATAGCGCACTTGCATCCATTGACCATCGCACAAAACTGCTTACATGCTAGTTTTGGTAAAAGTGGTGACGTAGCTTTTGTACCTCCTATGGCAGCAACCATTGGCCCGAGAGATATTGTAAACGCTAAGAGAGTACTTGAAATGCACTTTTTCAAAACAGGGCCTACAGACATATCATGGGAAAGATTCATATCGAGACTGGTTTTGTTCGGGCCTGTTACCCCTTTAGTGCCAGATTCTCTTATCCAGCTTACAAACGCTGATGTTTATATATGTGATGTCATAGCACAAGCCATTGAAATTGATATGCAAAACCAGTATTAGAGTTTATAACGGATATAAATTATAAGAACTTTTTGGATCACCGGTTTATAAACGGCTAAAAGTTGACGTAATTTAAGTTATCAGATTCAAAAAGCATCAGAAATTATGATATTAGAGCAGGAAAAACGTGAAGTGTAAAAAAGAAATAAGAAAAATACATACCCGAGCCAGTTTTAGGGCAGACTAATATCCTGCAACCCTATAACCAACTTAACACACATGATCGCAGTCTATATAGTCATCCCGTATATAATCATCATCAAACTCATCAGGGTAAGTATTTATTTTAGGTGGCGGTCTTTTCCTAATCATAAGAAATCATAAGAATTCGCTTATGGATCTCCCAGGTATAAATAAGATATTTGCCAGGGTATCTACCTAAAACTGATAATGGATTTGCCAAAAGTATGAACTCTAAATAAAAAAAGGGATTTTGGATAAAAAATATGCAAGGCTTGCTCCTGCAGGTCCGGCTCTATCAATTGCCACATCATAAATTGTTTCTTTTCGCCATCTTCATTTTTTTAATTATATATATATTTCTGTACCCATTTTAAAACAATAGCTGTATTTATTAGTAAGATTAATAATAATATGTAAGTTACTAAAATTTTATCTTATTTTTAATCTAAGTATGTTATATTTTGATTATCTCAACAATTAATTATGTTGAAAAAAGAAGATAGTATGAACTTCAGTAATTATTATGAGAACAGGAATTACAAATTTACCTCTCCATGGCGGAAAAGCACCTTACTGGCTTTTTGAAAAAATGGAGAGACTCTCAAGAGAAATAATGCTATTTATTTCTTCGGAATTTGGACCTGAGGAATTCCTTGACAGGATATCTGATCCGCTGTGGTTTCAGGCTTTGGGTTGTGTTCTGGGTTTTGACTGGCATTCAAGCGGGGTTACAACTACGGTTTGCGGTGCTTTAAAAGAAGCGGCAAGGGGGCTTGAAAATGATCTTGGCTTATATGTTGCAGGTGGAAAAGGCGGAACATCAAGAAAAACACCTTCAGAAATAGAAAATGCCTCAAACAGGGAGGGCAGGGATTTTAATAATCTTGTTTATGCCAGCAAAATTGTGGCAAAAGTTGACAGTTGTGCACTCCAGGACGGCTACCAGCTTTATCACCACTCATTTTTCTTTACAAAAAACGGTAAGAAGTGGGCTGTTGTTCAACAGGGGATGAATGAGCAAACAAAGTATGCCAGAAGATATCAGTGGCTCAGCGATAAAGTAGGCAGTTTTGTATGTGAGCCGCACAATGCAATTTCCTGCGACAGCACATCTGAAGTTTTAAACCTTGTAGCTATTGACAGTAATGATGCTCGCAAAACAATAACTGAAATTTCTTCAGAAAAACCACAAAAACTCATAAAAGATCTCTTAAAAATAAATACATACCTTGAAAACAGCAATACTTATCCGAAAAGGCATGATATCAGAATGAGCGATATTGAAATCAGAAGACTTTCAAAAATATTTGAATCAACATACGAAAGAAAACCTGAAAATTTTGAGAAACTGATTTTTATGCCTGGAGTAGGTCCTAAAACTGTAAGATCACTCGCATTGATATCAGAATTGATTTATTCAGTTCCATACAGCATTAAAGATCCCGCAAGATTTAGTTTTGCTCATGGCGGAAAGGATGGTATTCCCTATCCTGTCAATAAGGAAATTTACAATAAATCAATAGATATCCTGCATGATGCATTAAAGGAAAGCAAGATTGGCAGACAGGACAAAATTAATGCTATAAAAAGACTTGCTTTATTTTACGGCTAAGAAAATCTATTAATTAATCAGACCAGTGCCAGGCGGCAAATAAATATCCGGTTTGTTTTGTAAATCTAAGTTAAAATCTTAAATACTTTCTCCAGTAGGGGCAGTTTAAGGTTCCGCAATCAAGATACTGATATATTACCTTAGATACAATTGGCCTGAAGTATCCGTATTTTGACTGATATTTCTCTCATAGATCCTCTCAAATGTTTCGTAATTATCTTCTATGCACTGATAATACGGACTATACTGAGGCTTTCTTGTCTTGTACTCTTGTGTATTTGAACTGGTTTTCTTTTAGTTAACATTTTTACCTCCTAACGATAATCACGATAATCAACAATATAAGCATCACCTTACTGTTATGCAAATACCAGAGAAAGTTATATCAATGCTTCCGAATCCAACCAGTCTTCTATGGAAACATTGAGATTTATATTTTTTTCTTTGAGAAGATCAAAAAATTCCCAGGGAGTTATCCTGATCTTTTTACATACCTCCGCAGCAGAAATCTCTTTGCTCTGATATTTTGCAAGCAACCTGTCCCGCTTGTCTTCTTCAAAACCTTTTTTGAGTATCTCCCTTAGATATGATGATTTATCAAGATTCATATCCTTAATAAAATCGGAAAGTTCCTTAAGGAAGTTCTCATGAACCCTGACTGTTGTTGGTTTTAGCATATTTTATTTCCTCCAGTTTAAGTATTGCTTCAGCAATTATATCGGGAGAATATCTCCCGATAATTCTTAATTTTTCGATAGAACCCTTTGTTTTATTAAAATTAATTTTGCCCAATCTGTAAAGTTCTACAACTATCTTGGGTGAAATAATAAATGGCAATTTCATATATCGGCATGCCTTTATTGCCTTTCCATCATCTGTTAGCAATATAGAATTAGCAGTCTGCTTTGATAACAATAAAGCTTCTAATTCTCCCTTCCCAAGAGACATGGATAGTTTATCCATCCTCGTATCAATTTTAGAAACCTTTATTACTTTTTCAGATACAAGATTTAATATAACATCTGCATTGGAATATTTCTTCAAAGTATCCTTGTTTACAACTTCACGAAATACCGCTTTAGGAATGATTATTCGAAAGGACTCAGCAATTGAATACAAGAGGCCACACTTAGATAAAAGAATCAATGAGCAACTATCCATTACTATTGTCTTCAACAAATAACCTTTTTATTATTCGTATACTATTATTAATAATTGTATACCATAATTATTATTTTTCGTCAATTCCTAAAATTCATTGGTTTTTATTCTTATTTACCACTCTTAATAAACATTATTAGTTATCTGCACTAAAACTTTATCTTATTTTTAATCTAAGGATGTTATATTTTGATTATCTCAACAATTAATTATGTTGAAAAAAATTAAAAGAATGTCTTTAGTCAGTGCCTATTTCCAAATAATTCAAATTATTTTATAATAATACAAATAAAAAAATTAGTAATACATTACCAGTGTTTATTACATATTACATTATGTTCTACATTTACTAAAGGAGGCTAAATTATGCCATTATCTACCATAAATTCAAAAGGACAGATATTAATACCTGCAAAAATACGCAGAAAGTTTAAAATTTCTGCTGGAACAAAAATAAATATAGAAGAAAAAGATGATGAGTTAATATTGAGACCCATCACTTCTGAATACCTTGACAAAATCGCTGGAATTTTGAAAACAAAAGGAAAACTATTAAAAGCTCTGCTGGAAGAACATGCAAGGGATAGAGAAAAGGAGAATTCTCTATGAAAAGAATTCTTGATGCTCATGCGCTCATAGTCTTCATGGAAAGAGAGCCTGGATTTGAAAAAGTTAAGGCTATCATTGCCATGTCAGCAGAAAAAAATAATAATTTATTAATAACTTCAGTAAATTACGGTGAAATATACTATATTATCTTACGCGAATATGGTCAAGATAAGGCCAACGAAATTGAGAGGGTCCTTAAAAGTTTGCCGATTGAAGTTGTTGATGTTGACATTCAAATAGCAAAACAGGCTGGAATCTTTAAGGCAGCTAACAAAATTTCATATGCTGATTGCTTTGCTGCTGCTCTTGCTAAAATAAATAACGGAGAATTAATAACAGGAGACAAAAAATTTAAAGTCCTTGAAAATGAAATAAAAATTAACTGGATTAATTAAAATTATAAGAATTTGTTTTTGGATCTCATAAGTATAAATCAAAAATAAACACATTTAATGAGGTCAGTACATGCCCAGGACAAAAGAGGAAAAGAAAAAAGCCAGGAGGAAGATCAAACAAAAAGAATGCCGGGTGAGACCGGTCAGAGCTCTTCTTCGGGAAAAGACTGAGTCTCTTTTTTATAAAGCCCTATTGTTTAAAGATAAGGGTCAATTAAATGAAGCGCTCTTTTACCTGGAAAAGGTTCTGCATTTGGATCCGAAGAATGAAGAATGTCTCCAGTTAATGGGCTATCTTGGATATTTGATGAAAAGGTCCGACATAGAACTTAATGCGCTTTTAGGTCTTTACAATAATAGATTTATAAAACCTGACCAAATTCTGCCTTTATGCCAGCTGCTGGAGGAGAATGGTAAATACAAACAGGCGCTATGTGTTATTCAGGAAACCTTAAAGAACTTTACAAAGATAAAAGTACGCGGAAAAAAAACCCTGAAAGAATCCCTTATTAAAAGCCAGGAATATTGCCAGGCCCGGTTGGAAACAACACAAAAGCTGACGTCTACCATAAACTTGCCTATTAAAATGTACAAGGATGAAAATAAGCAAAGGGAATCTAAAGAAATCATTTCTTATCCCGAAAAGGCCGACGTCCCTGGAGATCATGCAGATAAAAACCCTCTCCCTGAAATCCCTATTTACATTCAGGTTGACCCAATGACCTTTAAAGAATCCCTGGCAGATGGGCACCTTACCTCTCTGGAGAACTACCATCTTACAATAGAAGGACATCGAATCCGCTTTAAAGAGACCTTTGAAAATCTTATCTGTTTAAATAGCCTGAAAAATGTCCGATCATTTTGGTTCCAGGAAGAGACAACCAGAAAAATCTTGAAGACCTTTCATGGTCGAGCCTTGCTGGCTGATGAAGTAGGACTTGGCAAGACTATAGAAGCCCTTATGGTACTCAAGGAATATATTCAGAGGGGTATGGTAAAAAGCGCCCTTATACTAACACCAACACCACTTGTAAGCCAATGGAAGGAAGAACTGAAGGTCAAATTCGGACTTAACTTTCCATCCACAGATGATTCTGGATATCATAGCCGGAATCAGTCCTTCTGGAAAGAAGATTTTATTCTTACATCCATCAATCTTGCTAAGTCAAAGAAGAATTTTCCAATAGTCACCCAAAGGGAATATGACATGGTCATAGTTGATGAGGCTCACCACCTGAAGGATCGAAACACATTAAACTGGAAACTTATCAATGCCTTAAAAAAAAGATTTTTACTTCTCCTTACAGCGACACCTGTGGAAAACAATTTAATGGAACTTTACAATCTTGTTACCCTTCTCAAACCAGGTCAGTTAAAGACAGCTTCTGCCTTTCGCGAAAAATTCATGACCCGCGGCGATCCCACTGATCCACGAAACCGCAGCCACCTCAAAGACCTTCTTGGACAGGTCATGATACGAAATACCAGAGCCTTTGCAAAGATTGATATCCCTCCCCGGTTTGCACAAACCATTAGGGTAAGTCCGGACTCTTTGGAAATTGAGCTGTATCAAAAAATCATTACCCTAATAAAAGACATAAATGAGACTAATAGCTCAGATCATAAATTACTGCTAAAAAATCTGCTGGCTGAAGCAGGTTCTTCACCTCGTGCAGTGAGATTAACTCTTTCCCGAATTCTTGCAAGACAAGATATGCTCCTTGAACATAAAAAGAAGCTTTACGAAATAGACAATCTTTGCCGCTCTATACATACTACCAGCAAAGACAGGCTGCTTTTTAACCTTATTAGATCCTATCCAGGCAAAATGATCCTTTTTGTCAAGTATCACGGCACTCTGGATCATGTGTCTGAATTTCTTGCAAGCAAAGGCATCACCCACTCACTATTTCATGGTAAGATGGATAACCGCAGCAAGGATGAGCAAATTCAGAGCTTCCAGGAAGACTGTGACATTCTGCTTACAACAGAAATTGGTGGTGAAGGCCGTAACCTCCAATTCTGCCATCAGATGCTCAATTATGATCTCCCCTGGAACCCGATGAGGATAGAACAGCGAATTGGACGGATACACCGTATCGGGCAGGAACAAGAGGTGATGATTTATAACCTGTGCGCAGCAGAAAGTTTGGAAGATTATATTCTTGAGATATTGGATAGGAAAATCAACATGTTTGAGATGGTAATTGGAGAGATTGACATGATATTGGGACGAATCGAAGGAGAGAAGGACTTTTCTGAAATGGTTTATGACATCTGGGTGAATTCAAGATCTGAAGAAGAAAGAAAAACAGCCTTTGGACAACTGGGAAGCAGGTTAATGAGGGCTAAAACCAGCTATCAAAAATCCAAAGAGCTTGATAAAAAACTTTTTGGTGAAAATTATGAACTGTAAATCCAATAAAGAACTGGAAGAATTTGCTTATAGATTCCTCGAGAATCAAGGGGCTATGCTGGAAAGAAATGACCAAGGATTTGAAGCTCTCCTGCCTGAAAATTTATCAGAGGTCTTAGGGACTTCTGAGCACATAAATGTAAATACCGGATCAGATCCTGAATCAGAAGGGGTTTATTCTGTCAATTACGGCTCCTCGTTGCTTGAAAAAATGGTAGATGCAGTCTGTGGAGATGTACCTTTGTTGGCCTGCCAGCTTCAGTTTGACTATCTAAAAAGAGAGGGCTTTGAAAGTCTGATCAAGAAACAGTTCTTTTTTTACAAATCTGTGGGCAAAATGGAGAGCCGGGCGATAATTAACACCGCATACATCTTCCTGACCTGCCGGTATACGGCTCAAAGCGATGAGCAAAAGCAGGGTCTTGCAAATCTTGTTTTTAATCTGGAAACAGGAGCCTATATCCCCAACATGGCAGAGTTGTTCTCTGCCACAGGAAAAAATTTTACTCCTCTTCAGAAATCCGTCTGGAAAGATGGGCAATTGGAAAGGGTTATAAAATGTATCAAAGAGCAATCAAAGGGAATCCTGATAGAAGAATTAAATTCCTTCCATGAAACCATGACAAGGCGTTTCATGAGGGATGTGGCAAATCTTGAAGAATATTATTATGCCCTGGAAAAAGAAATGGAAAAAAATCTTGAAAGGTCCCATTTTTCAAAGGAGCTTATAAAAGAAAGGCGTGAAAAAATAAACCTTCTACCTGATGAACTCGAAAGAAAAAGGGATGATCTGTTTAAAAAATATAGCATTAAGGTAAATATAGAGCCCTGTGCGGTCATACTGATCAATACGCCAGCCGTTAAAGTCCTATATAATATCTTTATTGGAAGAACTTGGAAAAATGTTTCCTTGATCTATAACCCTGTTACCAGGGCATTTGATCCTCTTGTTTGCCAGGGTTGCGGGAAGAGTATTACCAACATCTACTTTTGTAATCATCTTCATATGCTCTGCTCCTTGTGCAGCAAAAAATGTCCTCTTTGTTAGGCACTATTTTTTTCCTGAAACAGTAAATTTAAATTAAATAGCAATTTCTGATATTTATTGATTCTTAAAAACTTAATTTATTTTTTCATCACTTTTAGTTTTTCCGACTTTTGAAATGTCATAATCAGATGTAAAATATTTATAATATATTTTTTTTAAATAATAAGGAGATTTAGATAAAGATGATTAACAAAAAATTATTAGATAGAATAACTTTTAATCCGGAAGTTATGGTAGGAAAACCTACAATTAGAGGATTAAGAATAACTGCTGATCAGATTTTAAAGGCTTTAGCTGCAAATATAAATTTAGATGACATTCTGGCAGATTATCCTGAACTTGAAAAAGAAGATATTCAGGCTGTTCTATTATATGCAGGTCAAAATCTTAAATACTTTCTCCAATAGGGGCAGCTTAAGGTCGGTAAAGCCCTCGAATTTACCTTCATGCGCAATAGCTTCTCTTCCCAGGTCGTAGCAGGTTTTATTTTCAATATTTAACAAAATACCAGACAGCCCGATCCTTTCAAAATCTTCCTTATGCTTTATATAAAAGGACTCACAGCAGCTTCCCCCAAAATATCGGACACCATTTTTCTTCAGGCTTGTTAAGGTCTTCCTTAAATGTTCATAACTTAAAATCGTCAAAGTTTTTACATTATATTTTTTTGCAATATCAACAGCATTTCCTGTTGTACACTTTCTGCAAATACTGCACCCTTCTTTTTTTCTGTACTTGCATCCAGGCCGCTTGGCACAATAAGGCAGTAAAAAAATTTCTATCTTGTTTTTTGTATCAAGTTCACAGTTTATCAGGTAAATATCATTAAAATATTTAAGTGGTATCAGATATTTCTTGAATTTTATTTTATCTATGCATGTTTTTAATGACAACAATATATCTTTCTCATTAATCCCTGAAATTTTTAAAGGATAATTGCTGAAAAATTTTTTTACTTCAGTTTCTATCTTCCCGATGTCTGCCGTAAGATTCTTAAGTACGGATTCAATGTCATTTACCACCCGCTCCGGATAAGCAAAAAAATCTCCGCTGAAAGTTACATTCCTTAAAATATTTCTTTTGATATCAATATTGGCGGTGCACTTAATTACTTTTTTTTGTGATTTTGCAAAAGATGTTAAAAAGAAGGTGCTCTTTTTTTCCCTGACTTTATAAATATATTTTTTGCTTTTAAAATAACCAAGCTTTTCCTTAAAGATTTTTTGTTCTTCAAAAGAAAGTTTACCTTTAAAAAAATCAATTTTAAGGCTGCATTTAAGTCCCTTTAAAATATTTTCAATTATTTCATTTCTGGAAGGGCAATACCCTAATTCTCTTGAAAGCCATGTGATTCTTTCCCTCAGAGAGTTAATTTCCTTGTATTTTAATTTTTCAACCGGTATTCTTAACGCTCTAAGCATTGTATCTACATCTAAATCTACAAGTAATGTTCCCTGGAACATGAAAGCTTTTCCAAGTGAAGTTCCTCCTGAACCTGAAATTTTTTTTCCATTTACTTCAATATCGTTTCTTCTTCTGAAACTGGAATTGATGCCAAAATTATTGATTCCTTCGGAAACAGCGCTGCAAAACAAACTATAAAAACTTTCAATATTTCTTGATTTGAATACCCCATCAAAGGTTGAGAATATTTCCCAGCCTACATCCCTTGTATCCCAGTAAAGAGCTCCTCCACCCGTTATTCTTCTGTTTATATCAATATTTTGTTCCCTGCAGTAATCTGTCCTGATTTCTTTTTCAACAGTTTGAAAATTTCCCACCAGTGCGCAGTGAGGATCAAAACTTAAGAACCTTATAGTATCGCAGGCAATACCTCTTTCACAAGCTTCAAGAATTGTCTGATCAAGTGCCATATTTTCAGCAGCATTCAAGGGACCAGTATCAATTATTCTGAAAATGGTTGGATTGAGAGTCTTCATGCGATTTTAATTTATCTTGTTGCTGTTCTTGAGCTATTTTATCCTGTATTGCAGCAAGAACAAAATCTCTAATTACTTTAGCACTTTCCAAAGCTTGCAACATATCTTTTTCTTCCAAAATAAGTTCCATTGGATACCTGGGTTGAACACCATAAGCTGCAAGATCTGAACATTGGTCTGCTATATTCTTAAACGAATCTGAAAATTTTAAACAAAGCTTGCATAATTCATCCAAATCATGAATCTTTGGGGGAGCCATTCCGCAGAAAACAAGATATCCTTTGAGATATTTTTCAGCCGATTGCTGGCAGTGATAACAAATAATTTCTGTTGGATTTGGGAACATATTTTTAAGGTATTCCGCTGTGCTTAAATCCATGGCAGCAAGTCTCTGCCATTCCTCCGCCTCTTTTATATTAACCATACAATAAAATTCCCTTCTGTTCTATTTGACGTTCGATTGTATTTGAAGATTTTCGCCGGTTAAAATTATTTTCTTTACCAACTACAATATCTGCAGGCATTGTTTTTTTGTCTCTAATGGCTTTACGGATCAATCTCATCGCATCAATTTCTCTGATTTTCACATTTTCTCGCATAACAACATAAATATCCAAATCCGAGTCAATACCAGGTTTTCCGCTTGCATATGAGCCAAACAGAAATATTCTCGCCACAGGTATTGTTTTTATGATTATATCCTTAAGGACATTCAATTCATCTTTTATCCTTTTTTCCATATCATTACCTCTATATTTCTGCGTATAATGCATGAGGGCATAAGTCAATCCCGCCTGGCCATGCAATAGTATGGCTTTCAGAATCAATATAAACCGAATTAAAATATTCTTTGTCACTCCATTTGGAAAAAACGCCTTGTCCAACCAAGTCTGACAAATCTACAATTCCTTCGACTCCATCAGAAAATTTTATCCATACCCTGAAAGATGGAAGTGCTTTAACCTCTTTTATGTGATTCATTTGTAATTCTCTCTCTTATACTTAAGATTTAACTGAAATCATAAATTGAATCATCGCCTTTGTCAAATTATGCTTTCCCTTAGATTTTTATATGACGCAACAGGATTATTGAATTGATCAAAGCAGTTGATATAATTATCATCAACATAATATATAATAAAATTAACTCTAAAATATCGGATTTCATCAGAAGTAAAAAGTAAAGATAGAAGTAATTTAATTAAAAATTAATCATGAACAGGAAAATCTTAAAACATACTTTATTTATTGTGTCAGATATTATCCTTATAATTTCTTTATGCATATCACTCAGCAGCTGCAGTAAAATAGATAAGGAAGCTGAAGTGACTCAAACAAAAGAGCAGGGAAAACAGATAAATAATCAGGATGAAAATATTGGGAAAGGTGAAAAAATTATATTGCCAGAACCAAAACTGAAATCCAACTTTTCTCTGGAGGAAGCCTTAAATAGCAGAAGATCCAAAAGGCAATTTCAGACAAAAGACCTCAAACTTGAAGATATTTCCCAAATTTTGTGGGCTGCGCAGGGAATTACTGAAACAAATATGGGTTTTAGAACAGCACCTTCAGCAGGGGCATTGTATCCGCTGGAATTATTTGTTATAAAAAGTGATGGCTTGTTTCATTATATTCCGGAGGGTCATAAACTTGAAAAATTAAGTTTATCAGATTTAAGATCAGAGCTAATGAAGGCGAGCCTGTTTCAAGAAAGCATATCTGAAGCTCCGGTTGACATAGTAATTACAGCAATATATGAAAGAACCACAGTAAAATACGGCAGTCGCGGGATAAGATATGTACATATAGAAGCCGGCCATGCCTGTCAGAATATTTTACTTGAAGCAACTTCGCTCGGGTTGGGTGCAGTCCCTATCGGGGCTTTTTCTGACAGTGATGTTCAAAAAGTCTTAAATCT
>JAMDDL010000117.1:27475-34164 GCA_023488645.1 Actinomycetota bacterium
ATTTTATTATATCTTCCAACTATATCAAGTTGGGGTGAATAAAGAACAACTGAATTGTAATAATTTTCCTTATCATCCCAGAGTATTTGCCCCATTATTAGATATAAATTTTCTTTTTTTATGGTTTTAGCTGCCCACTCTTTAAATGTTTTATTATGCTCAAGAGACCCCCATATTATACTTTCAGGAAATACCACAAGTTCAGTATCATCTTTAAAATAATTTTTACCACTGTAAGGATCAGGTATTAATACTCCGCTGTCTCTTTCAAATTTTTCATCAAAAGAAATATTGGTTTGAACCATAGCTATATTTATTTTCCTATAATCCTTATTTTCAAAATTTTTTTTATAAATACTTATATTAATAAATCCGGCAATTACAACCACCACTACTAAACAAACTATTGTCAGCAAATACTTGAAATTTATTTTTTTAATCTTAACAAAATTAATTATTGACTCTACAATCGCGCTGTTAAATAAAATTATCAGTAATGAAACCCCGTATATTCCTGTTATCTTGGTCATCTGCATGATTGGCAAATAACTATGCTGGGAATAAGCGAGCACTCCCCAGGGGAAAGCAAGAAATGTTCTGTTTCTTAAAAATTCCAGTGCAAGCCAGAATGCTGAAATTAAAACAATTCTTAAGGCAGGCCAGTTAATTTTTGAATATATGAAATATAAAATTATTCCAAAAAATATTGTAAAAATTGTTAAATAACCAATTATCGGCAGCCAGAAAATAAAGCTGTATTGTGTAAACCAGTAAGTAACACCCGCAAAATATATTAACCCTAATACAAAGCTAAAAAAGACTGTTTGCTTTAAACTGGAATAATGTGCTGCAGCAAAATATGGAACAAGGCAAAACCATGCTAAAAAACCAGGACCATAAAAGCTTAATGATAATAATGCCCCTGATATTAATATTAGTATGAATTTTATATAAAACTTCATTTATAAACACCTTACAGCTATAAGAAATTTTTATTATTTGCTGTTGTGAAATAAAAGTGTGTTTTATTTATTTTAACTTATTTATTAAGGTTTTTAGAGCAGTTTATGGATTGATAATTGCTATTTCCTTTAAAGCATATTTTTGATTATTTTTTTTGATTTTTATAAAAAAAACTTCTTTTTTTTATCATAATAATGCAATAATAATTAAGATAAAACATAAATTTTCCTGAGGAGATTTTAATATGAATAAAAAAATTGCTGATAATAAAAGCATTGTTTATTTTGCTGAAGTAAAAAAAGATTCAAATAAAAGTCTCATTGACAGATTAGCCGCAATGATAGACAGGTCAAAATTATTTTCAGCTATTAAAGAAAGCGACAGGGTAGCTGTAAAAATGCATTTTGGAGAAAGAGGCGGACATGCATATATAAGAACACCCTTCATAGGCAAAATTGTTTCAAAAGTAAAAGAATACGGAGGAATACCTTTTGTAACAGATGCAAATACCCTTTATGCCCATAAGAGGCACAATGCAATTGACCATCTTGAAACTGCTAAAATTAATGGTTTTACATCTGAAACTGTTGGAGCGCCAATTATTATTGCTGATGGATTAATTGGAAAAGATCAGGAGACTATAAAAATAAAAGGTAAGCATTTTAAGGAAATTTATATTGCCAGTGCTATATTTCATGCTGATTTTATAATAGCTACAACACATTTTACAGGACACCCGATGGGTTGTTTTGGAGGTTCCATAAAAAATATTGCCATGGGATGCGCTTCTATTAAAGGAAAGTATTTACAACATTCAGGGTTTTTGCCAAAAATACAGGATGATTTGTGCAAGTTATGCGGAACATGTATTGAAAATTGTGGATATGGCGCAATTCAAAAAGGCAAAGACAGCGTTTATTTAATTGCTGAAAATTGTGTAGGATGCGGTGAATGCTTGAGTTCCTGTAAATACGACGCCATTATTACTAAATTTTCAAATGAAGCTGAAAAACTGCAGGAAAAGATGGTTGAATATGTAATGGGAATAAGAAACCAGAAAAAAGGAAAGATTATTTATATAAATTTTTTAATTGATATTTCTCCCGGATGTGACTGTTATTCACTCTCCAATGCTCCTATCGTTGATGACAAAGGAATTTTGTTATCAGACGACCCTATTGCCATTGATAAGGCTTCAGTAGATCTTATTAACAAAACAGAAGGTAAAGATAAATTTAAGGAAATTTATAAAAGTTTGGAATGGAGCTGGCAGTTGGACTACGGCGAACAAATGGGAATAGGAAATAAAGAATACAGGATTATTAAAATATGATGCAGAATTTAATTATGAACAGTCCGCAGTACATTCAAACAAGCCTTGCAGCTGCCATAACATTAGGTTTGGAGCCAGGCAGATTTAAGGAAAAAGTCAGGCTTACGGGACTTAATTTGCTGCTTGTTTACGATAAAAAATGCATAGGAAGATGTGCTTATTGCGGTTTGTCAAACCAGAAAGATGTCTTAAATAATGCTGCTTTGAAAAAAAGCAGTACTTTTATCAGGGTTAAATGGCCTGTTTATCCTCTGGAGGAAGTTATTAAAAGAACTGCACAAAATGCTGATTTATTTGAACGTATCTGTGTTTCAATGGTTACAAATGCAAATGCACTGAGGGATTCGGTTCACATAGTATCAAAATTAAGGGAAAATTTGCTGCATCCGATCAGTGTCTTAATTACTCCTACGCTTATAAACAGCAGAAAGCAGCTTTCGCAATTAAAAAATGCCGGTGCAGATATGATTGGAGTAGCTGTTGATACTGCCACTGAAAAACTTTTTATAAAATATAGAGGCGAAGGAGTAATGGGACCGCATAAATGGGAGAAATACTGGCAGGTTATTTACTGGTCGGTAGAAATTTTTGGCAGATACAATATTGGAATTCATCTGATTTGCGGACTTGGGGAAACTGAAAAAGAAATGGTAGAAACTATTTATAAAGCTCATCTGGCTGGAGCAAAGACGCATTTGTTTTCCTTTTATCCTGAAGCTTACAGCTTGCTTGAAGATTTAGACCCGCCGGAACTTTTAAAATACAGAAAAATTCAAATAGCAAGATATCTGATAAATGAGAAAAATCTTGAAATTGATAAAATAAAATTTGATGAAGACGGCTGTATTTTAAGCTTTGATTATGAAATAAGTGAAATCATAAACGAAGGCCTGGCTTTTATGACATCAGGCTGTCCCGGAAAAAATAAAAATATTTCCGCATGCAACAGGCCTCTTGCAAATGAAAGGCCTTCAGAAACTTTCAGAAATTATCCATATATTCCTTCTGAAGAAGAAAAAGAAATTATCAGCAGTCAACTGACAGCATTGCTTCAGGGTTAATGATTAAATTTAAGATTGTTTTAGATTAATAAATTCGTGATTTCATATAATTTATTTAATTGAATGATTTTACACAATAATATAAAAAAAGAAATAATTTTTGCAGTTCCGGGTTCAAAAACTTTTATTAGTGATTATTACAAAAATAAAAAAGACAGCTTTATTAATATAAGTATTACCGGAACAAGCTGCGAGTTAAACTGTCCCCACTGCAGAACATATCTTCTAAAAGATATGTATTCAGTTACAAGTTCCCAGATTCTGGAAAGTTTTATTGCAGATAAAATTAAATCAGGAAAGTTAAACGGAGTATTAATCAGCGGAGGTTTTGATAAAAATGGAAAACTGCCAATAAAAAATTATTTAAATTCCATAAAAATGATTAAGATCAGATATCCTTCCTTAAAAATTTATGCCCACACAGGTTTTGTTGATTATGATGAAGCAAGGAAAATAAGTGAAGCCGGTATGGATGGTATACTTGCCAATGTGATTTCAAGTCAGCATGCAATAAATTGTATTTATAACCTTACTGATGCAACTCCTGAAGATTATTACCGCACTCTGATAAATCTTAAGAAGGCACAAAATAAAATAGCCCCTCACATAATAATCGGACTGGATTACGGAAAAATTGAAAGTGAATATGATGCAGTAAAAAGAATATCCGAAATCGGTGCAGATTGTCTTGTGTTTGTAGTTTTAAAAAAATTAACGGCAGGCATCAACCTGGTTAATCTGAAAAATCACTTCCGGGAAGTAAAAAATATCAATGAAAAAGATATACTTTCCCTGATAACATTTACAAGAAAATTACTGCCTGACATACCTATTACATTTGGATGTGCAAAACCACTTACAAAGAATAAAGGCCAACTGGAAATTGATCTCATAAATGCGGGTATTGATATCATGGCTTTCCCGTCAAAAGAAGCAGTAGATTATGTTATTTCAAATAAAATACCTTTTAAATTTGAAGAATCCTGCTGTGCCAATATTTAAAAAATGTAAAATAAATCCGAAATTAAAGCAATACTTTCAAAGTCATAAATTATTCTTTTTCTCTTTCAGCAGCTTCAAGCATTTTCCTTGCTAATCTTAACTCGGTTTTTCTTTTTATTTCATCATTATAAACTCTAAGCTCTGCAACCAGTTTGTTATATCTGGTAATATAAATAGTATCTCCAAGATTTTCAGTTAAATATTTTGTCAGATTAATCCTTAAATCATTAGTGTCTATCCGCAAAACATTATCGGATATTCGCTCATTATTTTCCATTTTACCTCCCTTCGGAAAATATTAATTTCCGGATATATAATAAAAAATTTTTATAAATTTTTAATAATAATTTAATTTAAAATAATACATCAAAAAATTTTAAAGATATATTATTATTTTAACATAATTTTTATTAATTAAAATATTAATACTAATTTATAAGAAATGCAATAAAGAATATAAATAAATATTTAAATATATGTAAAACATTTAATTTAAACAATTATTATATTATTTTGTCTTATTCCTAACACATTATTTATTTTTTTACAATACCATAAATATAACCTGTCATTTTAGCCATATCTATGTAAATGTGCATGATTGGGGCAGCTATAATAGCGGCAGTTTTTTTAAAAAAACGGTAAAAATTATTTTTTTCATGCTTAAAAGTATAATTTAATCTTGAAAATGGTTTGTATACATAACCTGCAAACAAAGGCAAATAAATTAACAAAAACCAGGGGCTGAAAATTATGGAAACTGCAAGGACAGCAGCAAAACAAAAGAAACTGAAAAATCTGATAATATGTCTGTAAAGATACATTCCAGCTCTTGCATCACCTTTGGAATACCTGAAAAATTGTTTGAAAATTAATATAATATTTTCACGCATTCTCCAATAAACAATAGCATCCGGGTTAAATCCAATATTATAGCCTGCTTTTCTTAAATTAAAATTAAATTTCATGTCTTCACCATAATCCAAACTTTCAGGATATCCTCCAGCTTTTTCCCAGGCTGATTTTTTAAAGCTTATATTTCTTGAAGAAGGCATGAATTTATCAGGTTTTATTTCTTTTAACCGGGGCATTATGCACATCGCTAAAATTTTTTCAGAAAATGATAAGGCTACGGGATGATTATAACCCCCCACTATATTATACTGTTTATGATTGTCTTCCTCATCTTTAACAGGTATTTCAAATTTTGTAATTTCATAAACCCAGTTCCTGTCCAGAATGCAGCCGGCATCACTTGCGCAGATTATTTCATTTTCTGAACAATCTATCGCTATATTTCTCCCCTCCGATATATTCGCTTTAATTTTTTGGAGCAGTACGACTGATAATCTGATATCATCTTCATTTGCTGCCTTGCTTTTTAGAACTTCATAACTGCCTATTAACTCAATACCCTTTACATTTTTTAATTTAAAATCGTCTTTTTTACCGGTTTCTATTGTTTTAAATCCTAAATCATTGTTTATTCTTCTTAAAAAAAAATCCCTGATTATCTCTATTGTCTTATCTGTTGATCCTCCATCAACAAATATTATTTCTTCAGGAAGATACTTCTGTTCAAAAAAGCTCTTTAGAAAGCTGTTTATTGATTTTTCTTCATTAAAAACAGTGGAAATAAAACTGACATTTCTTATTAGTTTATAATTCTTATCTTTTTGATTTTCCGGCAGCAAATTTTTTCCTTCTAAATAATATTTTTATTTAAAGTATTAATATTATATTAATTAAATCTTAGTAAAATTATATGAAAATAATTAAAAATAAATTCTAATTAAAAATTCAGGGAAATAAAATAATAATCTTTTTAAAACATTATAGCTTAAGAAGCTTTGCGAAAAAAATCTATATTTGATTTTTTTCATTTAAGGTGTTTCCTACCAATCTGCTGCACTATTTTTTTATGCTACTTTAGATACATAACTGATAAACCATTATATAAAAAATTATATAAGCCGATATCCTATCCCTGGTTCGGTAATTAGATGTTGGGGTCTTCCGGAAGATTTTTCAATTTTCTTCCTGATCTGTCCGATATAAACTCTAAGATAATGGGACTCGCTTACATATTCATCTCCCCAGACTTTTGAAAGTATATATTTTTGTGTTACAATTTTCTCTTTATTTTGTGCTAATAGTTTTAAAATGTCATATTCTATCGGGGATAATTTTATCTCGTTGCCGTTACTGTAAACATTCCTGTTTGCTAAATCGATTTTAAGATCCCCAAGTATAATTACCGGGTCATTATCTTCTATTTTCGAATGTCTTATGGCCGTTCTGATCCTTGCAAGCAATTCGCCAATACTGAA
>JAMDDL010000057.1 GCA_023488645.1 Actinomycetota bacterium
TTACTGATAACAGAATTTCTAATAACCAATACAGGTTTTATTAAAATTTGTTTTGCAACATTTTCCTCTTTATTTCTTATTTTCATCAGTAGTTCATTAGCTGCAATTTCACCCATCTTATATTTTTACTGCCAATGATCATTCTGCACTTGGAGTAATGCGAGTGCTTAATGATTTTAACTTAAGAATTCCACAGGATATTTCTATTTTAGGCTATGATGATATTGATGAAAGTGGATTAATGAACATATCTCTGAGCACAATTCGGCAGGAAAAATATAAGATGGGTGAAATTGCAGCTAATGAACTACTGATGAAAATAAGAAATAAAGAGGAAAATGTTGCAAAACAAATTTTAATAAAACCTGTATTGGTTATTAGAAATTCTGTTATCAGTAAAAAATAATTCATATCTAATAATTGACTTATTAGTAAACTTATGGTTAAATTAGGTCAATAAATGTAAGCGCTTTTATTATTATAAGTTAAAGTATTAAATATTTTAAGCATATTTAAATCCAATCTATTTTTTTATGTAAAAATAATTAAATATTTTTTAATAATAAGTGTAAGCGCTTTTATAATTATTTATATTAATAAAGAATAAACTTTTAGTTTATTAATAAAGATGGCTGATAATTAAGATTAACATAAATCTAAAACCTACTCTGATAATTATAATACCAGAAATAAATATAAGGATAATATATTCGTTAGTTTAATAACTTTAAAACAACGGGGAGGTTAAATATGTATAAATAAAAACGGAGATTTGTCTTATTAAGATTATATTGCTTATACCAGTACCAATAATTGGACAAATCTCCAATTTTCATTCTATTAAAAACAAAAAAAATGTAAATTATTTTAGGAAGGAGGAAAAAGTGAAAAATATAATGAAGTCATTATTTATTGTTGCAATGATTGCCACATTTATTTTTTCGACTTTGTTAGTTTTCACATCATGTAAGAAAGAAACAGCAGAAACTACAGTTACTGAAACGTCAGCAGAAACTACAGTGGCAGAAACAACTGCAGCGGAAACTACGGCAGCAGCCGAAAAAGTAACTCTTGAATTTTGGCTTTATGGTGGTGTGGAGGATAATATAGAATGGAATAAGAAAATGGTTGAAAAGTGGAATAGCGAAAATCCTGATATTCAGATTAACCTGACTCTCCAGTCCTGGGAAACAATGTTTGAGCATTTTCAGACCGCTGCTTCAACCGGGACTATGCCTGATATTGCAAGGGTGCATGGTTCTATGGTAAATCAATACGGGACTGGCGGCTTTCTGGAACCGCTGAATAATTTTTCTGATTATTCTCAGGTAAAAAATGATTACATTGAAGGATATCTGAATGCTCTGAATATAAACGGTCAGCAGTATGGTATTCCACAGCTTGGTTTAATTTTTATCTTGATGGGTAATAAAAAGATGTTAAATGATGCCGGTTATCAGGAATTGCCAAAAACATGGGATGAATTAAAAGAAACAGCTAAAAAATTGACAGTTCCCGGAAAGCAATGGGGTTATTCAATTATTGGTGCAAACACTCGTGATTTTACCTACAGATGGAGTGAGTATATGTTTAAAGCTGGCGGAGATGTATTAAATAGCGACTGGACTAAATCTCTTGTAACAGAACCTGCATGGGAAGGTGCAGTACAGCTGTTTGCTGATATGAAAAAAGAGGGAAGCCTCGATCCGGCATTTCTTGCAACAGATTTTGAAGGTCAGTTAAATAAAATTGCCGGAAATCAGGTTGCAATGTGGCTTGAGGGTGGATATATAGTCGGACCTATTGCAGGGAAAGCTCCAAATATGGAACTCCTTTACGGCGCAGTTCCTGCACCTGCTGAAGCACTTGGCAAATCCCCCCAGGGAACATTACAGGATATAATTATGGTTTGTATGAGTTCAGCTTCCAAACATAAAGAAGCCGCATGGAAATTCTTAAAATGGTATACCGGACCGGAAGCTGACAAGGATTATGTTTTGTATCCTGAACTTGGAGGATTGCCAGTATGTAATGCATCCATGGATCTTCCGGAGTGGAAAAATATACCAGGTTTTGAAGCTTATCAGGCTGAAGGAGCTACCTTAAGAGCAATGCCCGCTATCCCGACACTAGTTGAACTTATAGAGCAGGGTTGGGCTCCCTCAATACTAAAGGCAGTTAACGGAGATATGGCTGTTGAAGATGCTCTTAAAGAAGCTCAATCTAAGTGTGATGCAATACTTTCTAAATAATAATAAATTATACTGGTTGGCTATATTGTAAATTATGGACATTTTTAAAAAAAGTAAAAATAAAACAGATAACATGACAATAGCTCTGAGGTTTAAAAACCTCAGAGCTATGAGCCGGTATCTTTATCTTATGCCGGCAGTTATACTGGTTAGTCTGATTGTCATATATCCAATAATAAGTAATATCATCAACAGCTTGCAGACAGACAAACGGTTGTTGATGGGAGTAGTAAAACCTGCTTTTGTAGGGCTAAGCAACTTTATAAATGCCTGGAAGGAAGGTTTATTTCAAGTAAGTTTAAAAAATTCTTTATTGTTTACCATATCGAGTGTTGCTATAGCATTTGTTCTTGGTTTGATTATTTCTATTTTGCTTAATCGGGTTAAAAGATTTAGGGTTTTCTATCGTGTATTGATTGTAGTACCTTGGGTAATATCCCCGATGGTCGCAGCTTTCAGCTGGAAATTTTTATTTAATGATAGTTTTGGTTTAATCAACTATTTTTTATTAAAAATCGGTTTGATACATGAAAAGATTGTATGGCTTGGCAGTTTTAAAACTGCCTTTATGGCCTTAACGATAGCAAATATATGGAGAATATTTCCTTTTATTACCATAATGCTGCTTGCAGGTCTCCAGTCAGTTTCAAAAGATATAGAAGAAGCAGCAGAAATAGACGGTGCTGGCCCTGTTCAAAAATATATCCATATATTATTACCTCAAATGAAGCATGTAATAATTATTGTAATTTTATTGCAATTTATATGGAATTTTAATGAATTTACGGTTATACAAACTCTCACTCAAGGCGGACCTGCAGATTCTACGGTAGTAGTTCCTGTTTTGATTCATAAATTAGGTTTTAAATACTGGAGAGCTGGTACAGCTTCTGCATTAAGCTTAATCCTTTCGATAATAATTTTAACCCTTAGTTTGTTATATTTAAGAATTGTGGGAAGAAAGGGCGATGACTAGTCTAATGAATATTAATATTTTTAAGAAAAATGTATTCGGATCACTAAAACATATAGTGCTGATATTATTTGTTATTATTGCGGTAATTCCAATTATCTGGATTATTTTGACATCTTTAAAAAATACTGCGGAAGTCGTAGTATGGCCGCCGATTTTTTTCCCAAAACATCCTTCTTTTGCAGCATATCTTAAAATATGGGATTATGCACCTTTTGGAACTTTCCTTAAAAATTCAGTTATTGTTTCCTTAGTAGCAGGCATTTTCACAATAATATGCAGCTCCATGGCTGCATATGGGTTAGCTCGTTTAAATCTGAGAGGCACAAAATTTATATTATCTGCTTTTTTAATCAGCCAGATGTTTCCTGGAGCATCAATTATAATACCTGTGGCGCAAATGGTTGTTAAAATGGGGTTATATAATACCTTAACCGGATTAATTTTAATTTATACTGCATTTCTGATACCTTTTTCTACATGGATGCTTTATGGTTATTTTCGAACAATACCAAAAGAATTAGAAGAGGCTGCATTTATAGACGGTTGTTCAAGGAGACAGTCTTTAATAAAGGTTATTCTGCCTTTATCTATTCCCGGATTAGGAGCCACATTTATTTTTTGTTTCCTTGGAGCCTGGAATGAGTATCTTTTTGCTTTAGTTTTTGCTAATGATTATACTGTTCGTACGCTTCCGGTCGGACTTGGTACTTTAATAGGTCAGTTTAATACATCCTGGGAAAGATTATCTGCTGCAGCAATAATTTTTTCAATTCCACCATTAATTTTGTTTTTATTGCTCGAGCGTTCTTTAGTATCAGGGCTTACTGCTGGTGCCATGAAAGAATAAAAATTAAAACTTATTTTAAACAAAACGCAAGAAAATCAGAATTATAGTAAAAATAACAGTTGGAAATAATAGGATGTTAATAAAATCATGTTTTAAATTTATTTATGCTAAATAAAAATTGATATTTTTTGAAAACAATGTAATAAAAAAATTTCACTTTTATAAATAATAGGAGCGATATGTTAAAAATTCCATTTAATAACCCAAAGCCTGATTTTGAAAATTTTGTAAATGTCTTAAATGGCAAAAAGGAAACAAATAAAGTTTATATTGCTGAACTTCAAATCGATGAAGAAGTAAAGAGATATATAATTGAAAAGTATTTTAATGAAAAAAACTTTGCACCAATAGACATGTTTAACAATAAAAATATAAAAAATTATGAAAATGAATCAGAAAATGAGAATTATTTCAGGCAATTGATTAATTTCTATTACAGGATGGGGTATGATTTTTTAGCAGATTTTAAGTTTATCCAGGATTATAATTCTCTGAATAAAACAACTAAAGTCGGGCAGGATAATAATTATCAGGAGCTTGCCAGAAAAGACAGGCATTGGGTTCAATCTGAATCAGGGATGATAAAAGACTGGGATGATTTCGAGAAATTCCCATGGGATAAATTCAGTGATTTTTTAAATGAATTTGAAAAACATGTTATTTTTATGAAAAAAAATCTTCCTGAAGGAATGAAGCTTACAGTAGTCGGATGTGTTTTTCAGGCAGTGATTCATTGGCTTTTAGGTTATGAAGTTGTATTCTATAAAATCTATGATGATGAAAAATTGGTTGAAGAAGTTTTTAATAAAATAGGACAGATAACTTATGATTATTATGAAATTGCTTTATCATTTGAATGTGTTGGCGGTATTTTTCATACAGACGACTTAGGTTTTAAATCAGCAACAGTTTTTTCACCCGAACAACTGAGAAGATTTTTTTTCCCTTGGTTAAAAAAATATGCTTCATTAGCTCATGACTCTAAAAAACCTTTCTGGCTGCATTGTTGTGGTTTTAAAGATGAAATAATAAATGATTTAATTAATGATATTAAGATTGATGCACTGCACTCATTTGAAGATGCCTGTTGTCCCGTAACCAAGTATAAAAAATTATGCGGGGATAAAATAGGAATTATCGGCGGAGTAGATGTTGACAAACTTGCCAGACTTCAAGGTGATGAATTGCGTAAGTATATAAGAAATATTTTGGACATTTGTTTGCCTGGCGGTAGATTTGCATTGGGTTCAGGTAATTCAATAACAAATTATATGCCTGTAGAAAATTATATTATCTTGCTTGAAGAAGGTTTAAATTATAAGTTTTAGTCCGTTAAACTAAGATATCATTAAAATTTAATTTAAGATACACTGACCTTAATTATTGATGAACAATCTTGAATAAATAAGCGATTATATTTAATTGCAAGGAGAAAATGGAAAAAAATATAAATTATATAGAGCGTATTAACAATTTATCCAGGACCAAGGCAAAACATACAGGAATAAAAATAAAGCGAAACTTAAACAAAAGAAATTCAGTCTTTAATGACTTAGCAGCATTGGATGCAGATGATAAGGGGATTATCCCTCCTCCTGAGGATTTTGAGTTTAAATTAAAACCTAATCATCCAAGCGGGGGAGTTTTTGGTCCGGCAGCGTGTGGTTCTAATTATAGAAAGCTTCTTGAAAATCATCCTGTTTATATTGATCCAAATAGTTCGCTTGCAGGTGGTTATATGTTTAATTTGTGGGAGATGAGCAATCCTATTAAAGGTAAATTTGTATGGAATCCTGATTTTGATTTTAGTTTTCTTAGAGAAGATCAAAAAAAGTATGGTATCCTGGACGGCATAGGTGGCCCGCAGCATTTTTATCAGGATATCAATATAGGATTTAAGTTGGGATGGAAGGGTATCCTTGATAAAATCAGATATTATAAAAAAAATAACTCTCCATCCAGTGAAGACTTTTATAAAGGCCTGGAAGATATTGTATCAGGTATTCAGAATTGGATATATCGCAATGCAGTTGCTGCGGAAGATTATTCAAAAATCGAAGAAAATCCTGTTCTAAGAGAAAATCTGATTGAGATGGCAAGAATTAATAAGAAACTGGTTACTGAGCCTCCGGAAACTTTTCATGAAGCCGTTCAATGGTTTGCATGGTATATTATGGCCTCCCTCATGTATAACGGAAACGGGACCGGAGGTGCAATCGATGTCTTTTTAAAACCATTTTATGATAATGATAAGTTAAAAGGCACTCTTACAGATGAAGAAGCAATGTTTCACTTAGCTTGCTTGCTTATAAAGGATAATGAATATTACCAGATAGGCGGAACTGACATAAATGGCGACGATATGACTAATCCAATTTCGTTTCTGCTGCTCGAAGCTGCTCACTTATTGAAAATACCTACGAGTATTTATTTAAGAGTTCATGAAAAACAAGATCCGAAACTGCTGGAAAAAGCAGTTGAGATATTATTTGAAGACAGAAACGGCAGCCCGAATTTTGTAAGTGATGAAAATTTAAATTCAGGTTTTATTAAAAATGGATATACCATCGAACTGGCAAGGCAGCGGGAGAAATGCGGGTGTCATTGGTGCAGTATACCTGGTCGTGAATTTACACAAAATGATATTGTGAAGATTAATTTTGCAGATGTATTTGATGTAGCATTAAAAGAAGTTTTCAGCTCCGGGAATGCAAACTCCAGTGTTGATGATCTATGGAATAAATTTGTTTATCATCTGAGAAGAGGAGTTGAGGTTGTTGCAAAAGGAATGGATTTTCATATCGAACATATGCATGAAGTTTTTCCGGAATTAGTTCTGGATTTATTATGTCACGGTCCTATTGAAAAAGGTATTGATGCAAGTCACGGAAGTCTTGAATTTTATAATTTGGGAATAGATGGTGCCGGGTTGGCAACAGTGGCCGACTCTTTTGCTGCAATTGAGCAAAAGGTTGAAATTGAAAAATGCTTAACCTGGCAGGAGCTGGAATCTGTTCTTCAAAATAACTACAAGGATGCCGAGAATATAAGACTTATGCTGAAAAACATTGACAGGTATGGCAGTGGTGGAGGCAGGGCAGATGAATATGCGGTTCGCATTTCAAAAATTTTCACAGAAATAGTAAAAGAGAAACCAACCCCTAAAGGGTTTAATATGATACCGGGTATTTTCTCATGGGCGTTCAGCCCCTTAATGGGAAAATATTTACTAGCGACTCCAAATGGAAGATTTGCAGGGGAACCTATTTCTCATGGCGCAAATCCTGACCCAGGAAGCTCAGATTCCATAACTGCTTTAGCTGTAGCTGTTGCTTCTATACAATCTGGTTATGGTAATACCTGTCCTCTGCAGTTGGATATGGATCCTCTTTTAGGTAAAGAAAAAGAGTCTCAGGAAAAATTTATTGCTTTTATAAAAGCTTTTTTTGATCTTGGCGGGACATTGCTAAATGTCAATATCCTTGATAAGAAAAAAATATTAGATGCTAATGAAAATCCTTCAAAATATCCCGATCTTATTGTCAGGGTTACTGGTTTCAGTGCTTATTTTGCTGGTTTATCTAAAGAATGGAGACAGCTTATTGTAAACAGAATTATAGAAGGCAGTTGATCAATAATGTCGCAAGTACCAGGAAATATTTTTAGTATTCAAAGATATTGTATACATGATGGACCGGGAATACGTACAACCGTTTTTTTTAAAGGCTGTCCTTTAAGTTGTTTCTGGTGCCATAATCCTGAATCTCAGAAGTCGGAACAGGAAATACAGGTTGTAGATTTCAGATGTATAAAATGTGGTTTATGTATTAAAAATTGTCCTAATGATGCTCGCAAAATAGTTGATGATAAAATCTTAATTTTAAAAAATAAGTGTAAGCTTTGTATGAAATGTGTGTCTGTATGTATGTCAAAAGCAACTGAAGTCGTAGGAAGAGAATATACAGTTGACGAATTAATAAAAAAAATAATTACTGATGTTCCTTTCTATAAGAGATCAAGGGGTGGGGTTACCTTTTCTGGGGGTGAACCTTTAATACAAATTGAGTTTTTATTGGAATGTTTAAAGGAATGCAAAAAAAATAATATTCATACTGCACTTGATACTTCAGGATATGGGACATGGTCCAAATTTGAAAAAATTTTAAATT
>JAMDDL010000098.1 GCA_023488645.1 Actinomycetota bacterium
GGTACTCTGACTATTTATTGTTTCTGTAGTATTTTGTTCAGTAGTTGTTGAAGCAGACTTATTTATTTCTTCAATATCTTTACTATATTTGATTACTGCAGCATCCTTAAGGGATAAAAGGAATTTGTTAAACTTATCATTTTTTAAATTGCTTTCAAGATATTGTTTTATTGAATCCTTTACCTCGTCAAAGGTTTTTATTCTTTCATCTTTTTTATCTGTAACTTTTATTAAATGAAACCCATAAGGTGTTTCTACAATATCACTTATTTCTCCAACCTTTAAAGAAAAAGCGACATCTTCAAATTCCTTTATCAGTTGACCTTTTGAAAAATACCCTATATCCCCGCTTTTGGTATTGGAATTTTCATCTTCTGAATATTTATTTGCCATATTTTCAAAAGTTTCACCTTCTGAAATTTTCTGCTGAATCATTTTTATCTTTTCAAGTGCTGACTCTTTAGTTTTTCTTGCTGGATCCTGATCTCCGTATTTAACTAAAATATGGCTGATTCCTAACTGTTCGGGTTCAAGAAATAAATCATTTTTATTATCATCATAATATTTCTGAACTTCTGCATCGGTTACAGCAATCCCTTGAGTAACTTTTTCAAATACCTTATTTGCCAGAAGCTGATTTTTAAGCTGCATCTTTAATAAATCTTCACTTATTCCGTTATCCTTCAGATATTTGTCAAATTCTTCTTTTGTTTTAAACGAAGTGGTCTGAAGATTGCTGTATTGTTCATCAAATTCTTTTTCAGCAAATGAGATTTTATTTTCATTTGCATATTTTTCTATCAGCTTGTTTGCAATTATATAATCAATAATTTGAGCTTCAGTTTTTAAAAGATCCCCCTTATTTTCCGGTTTGAAAAGGTCAGGATTCTGTACTTTTATTGAGCTTAAATATTTATCAATTTCCTTTTGGCTTATCTTGTATCCGTTTACACTTGCAAGAGTTGTCGTGCATGCAGTAAGTATTAATATTAATATTAAAGTCAATACTATTATAAATACTATTAAACTTTTACTTTTCAACTTATTTTTTCTCCTGTCTGCAATTAAATTATTAAAAAAATTTTTTATAAAATACAAATTATTAAATTTAATATTTTTAAATTTAAATTATGCTAATTATATCATTAATGATTTCTGAAATAATATCCAATCTTATATTGGAATTTAAAACATTTATTATAAACGATTTATCCTTAAAATTATAAATAATATTTTTATTTTTTTTATTTATTTGTATTGCATTTTTTGTTGACAATACAACAGGTTTGATAATTACACCTTTATTTCTTTTATAGTTTATTTTTCTGATATTTTTTGATTTTAAAAGAATTTTTATCTTTGCAATATTTATAAGATTTTCAAATACTGCCGGAATATCTCCAAATTTTTCAAGGATTTTCTTTTTTACATTAATTATTTCTTCAATGCTTCCGGCATTTGCCAGATTCTTATAAATATTTATTCTCTCGCCTTCGTTTTTTATAAATGTTTTGGGAATATAAGCACTTACAGGTAATTCAATTGAAACACTGAAATCTTCTACAGGCTCACTGCCTCTTAATCTTTCTATTTCCTCTCTGATTATTTCACAATACAGATCAAATCCTATACTGTTCATATGCCCATGCTGATTTGCTCCAAGAAGATCCCCTGCGCCTCTTATTTCCAGATCCTTCATGGCAATATTATATCCTGAACCCAGTTCCGTATATTCATTGAGCGCTTTTAACCTTTCAAGCGCATTTAAGGTTAAGCTGTCTCTTTCATTATAAAAAAAATAAGCATAGGCTCTTTCTGATGACCTTCCCACCCTTCCTCTAAGCTGATATAACTGTGAAAGTCCGAACCTTTGAGCATCTTCAACAATCAAAGTATTTACGTTCGGAATGTCCATTCCTGATTCTATTATTGTTGTGGTAAGCAAAATATTATATTTTTTGTTTATAAAATCTTCCATAATCTTTTCAATCCGGCATCCTTCCATTCTGCCATGTGTAACAGCTATGCTTGCCTGAGGAACAAGCTTTTTTAATTCAAAGCATAACTGATCAATTCCGTTTATCCTGCTGGAAACGTAATAAATCTGTCCCCCTCTTTCCATTTCCCTTTTTATCGCCATTTCAATTATCATATTGTTTTTTCTGCCTACAAAAGTTTTTACAGGATGTCTGTTTTCAGGATAAGTTTCAATTAAGATAATATCCCTTATCCCGGTAAGAGACATGTAAAGTGTTCGCGGAATAGGTGTTGCTGTTAAAGTAAGAACATCAATTTCTTTTCTTAAAAGTTTTAATTTTTCCTTTGCATTTACTCCAAATCTTTGTTCTTCATCAACTACCAGAAGTCCGATATCTTTTGGTTTTATGTCATCCTGTAAAATTCTATGAGTGCCAATGAGCATATCAACTTTACCCTCACTGAAATCCCTTACAATTTCTTTTTGCTTTGATTTAGTTTTAAATCTGCTTAAAACTTCAACATTTAAAGGATAATTTTGAAATCTTGCTTTAAAATTATTAAAATGCTGATCAGCAAGAATAGTCGTTGGAACAAGCATTAAAACTTGTTTTCCGCATTCCATAGCCTTAAAAACTGCCCGTATTGCGACTTCTGTTTTACCAAACCCTACGTCGCCGCAAAGTAAAATATCCATCGGTTTTGGTTCTTCCATTTTGCTTTTAACATAATTTATTGCCTTTAACTGGTCTTCAGTCTCATTGAACGGAAATAAATCTTCTATTTCCTTCTGCCATGGACTGTCTGGCGGAAAAGAATAACCTTCCAATTTTTCCCGCTCTGCATATAGTTTGGCAAGATTTACTGCAAGGACTTTTACAGATTTTCTGACTCTGGTTTTCAAATTATTCCATTGCTTAGAATTTAAAGAGGTAATGACAGGTTCACTGTCTCCTACATATTTATGAATCCTTTCAGCCTGCCATATTGGAACATATAATTTGTCCTTACCGGCATACTCAATTAAAAAGAAATCTTTTTTTATGCCTGAAATGTTTTCTGAAACAATATTAATATATTTTCCAATCCCATGAGTTTTATGAACCACATAATCTCCGGGTTTAAATTCATTAAAACCCTTTGGAAGTATTTTTAAAGTTGTTTTCTTACTGCTGTCAAGCTGTTCAAATATATCAAGTTCGCCATAAATTGAAAATATACATGACTTATATCCTCGAAGAAGATTTAAGTCTGAAATGTTTATAATTTTATTTTTTATTTCAGACAAGTTAATATTTTTATCATTTTTTAATAAATTAAAAGTAATGCCTGCTTCAGTAATCAGATTACAGATTTTTTTCATTCTTTCTTTATTATCAAGAGAAATTAATATTTTTTTATTTTTAATCATGTCATTTTTTATATTTTCAATAAAAGCACCAGGATTTCCGAAGTTTTGTTTTTGAATATTAATTTCATTAAATTCAAAATCATTTTCATCAATCAGTGCTTTTTTTGAGGAATACAAATAAAATTTTAAATTTGTATTTAGATCATCCAAAAAGTCTTTTGAAGGAATATATTTTTTTATAATATCTGCATCTTCAGTAATAAGATTATTTTTTTCTGAAGATATGGATTTTTCAATAATATCAATTTCACTTTTCAGTTTAAGATAAACTTCAAGAGGATCACAGATTATTACTCCAAAATTTCTTATTTTTTCTTTAAGCAAATCTATTAAGGAAATATATTCTTCTGCGGAATTTTTATTATAAGCTTTATTTATATTATCTTTATTTTCCGGAACTTTCCATGGGTTAAAGTTTGGAGTTACAATTAATTCATCTGCATCTGAAATAGATTCCTGTGTTAAGATATTATAATATTTCAGATGTTCAAGATTATCATCAAAAAAATCAAGTCTTACAGGATCTGATGCGGCAATATCAAAAATATCAATTATATCTCCTCTTATACTGAATTCTCCTTTATCATAAACTTTATAAACTCTTTCATAACCAAGATCTGTAAGATTTTTTAAAAGAGTTTCTCTCTCATATTGCTTTCCTTTTGAAAATGAAAAATATGAAAGACTTTCAGTAAAATTTTTTGGCATTAAATTAATTAAAGATGATATAGACGCAATAATTAAAAAGGGCTTTTTATTTTTATCATAGGAATTGATTTTTTTTAAAGCATCCAGCCTGTCTGAAAGAGACTGACTGTTTAATGGTTTGTTCCTGAAAAAAATTCCTTCTCCAAGATAAGGAAAATTCAGATATTTTTCCCTGCTTCCAATGCATGAAATATCCTCCATTAATTCCAGATCTTTATCAAAAGTAGAAGTAATAACAATAAAGGGGATTTTATATAAATCAGAAATTCCTTCTATTAGAAAAGGCCATATATTTTCACCGGCATAAATATTTGCTTTAGGATTTTTTTGAAATTCATGCCAGTTTTTTTCTTTTAAAAAGTTATCTAAAAACACCCTGATGCTCATAATAATATTTTATTTTCAAAATGAAACTATCTTTTTAATTATGTTAGCATTTCCTTTTTCGCGATTGCAAACAAATTATTGGATCAGGTTGGTGTTTCGAAAACACGCAAGCTTTGCCCCAGCGAGTCAAAGCTTGCTCTGATTTCAGGCTTCGCTCTCCTCTCTAAGAGAGGAACCTTGCCCGCTCAGCCTTCATAAGGTCTTCTCAACATCCAGCCTGATCCTTAAAGCTTTGTTTTGTATCTATAACGAAAAAGAATACTCCTTTAATTATTTATAACCAATATAAAGAAATATTTAATAAGAAAATTTAATACAAATGGTTGCAGATTAAAATATGCCAGTTTTGTTTTTCGGGTTATTTACAGCTTAGGTCAAATTACAAATACCACAAATTTATATCATTTATTATACTTGTTCATGCAGTAATCAATATCAAACATAATATAATCTTTTAGCGCATCTATTGCAGCCGCAATAATAACATTTAGTTCCTTTTGTTCAGCTTTGGTGAAATTATTGAGCACATAATCTGCTGCAGCTTTTATACCTGGAGGCCTTCCAACCCCGAATCTTAATCTGTCAATTTTAACTCCGGGATTTAAATGTGAAATTGAAATAAGTCCTTTATGCCCTGCATTTCCGCCATTTTTCTTAAACTTTATTATTCCAAATTCCAGGTCAATATCATCATGAATAACTAAAATTTTATGAACGTCTTTATAAAAATTCCTGGCAAGTAAAACAGCGGATCCACTTTCATTCATAAAGGTAAGAGGCTGCATGACTAAAACTGTCTGACCATCAAAAGATATCAAAGCTGTTTTTGACTTATATTTTCTTTTTTTTTCCTTAACACTGAGACTTTCAAGGAATTTGTCAATTAAAATAAAGCCTATATTATGTCTCGTCAAATAATATTGTTTGCCCGGATTTCCAAGTCCGGCAATTAAAATCATTTTTATTTTTCTTCTTCTTTTTCTTCGGCTTTCTCTTTCTTAATCACTTCAGGTTCAGCTTCTTCTGCAGGAGGAGCTGCAATTTCTTCTTCCCTAAGTTGGGTAGCGTATATAATTGTGAGAACCATTTCATCAGGGTCACTTAAAATCTTTATATTATCAGCAACTTTAATATCTGAAATTTTTATAATGTCACCTATTTTCAAATCAATAATGTCTATTTCAATGTGTTCGGGAATATCCTTTGGGAGACATGTTATTTCAATTTCCCTGATTCCATGCTGCAGCACCCCGCCCTGCTCCTTAATTCCGTAAGACTTTTCTTCATTTAATATTAATATTGGAACCTGAATTGTTATTTCCTGCTCCATCCTTATTCTTACAAAATCAAGATGTGAATATTCTCTTGAAAGCGGCTCAATCTGATAATCTTTAATTATTGCAGTAATCTTTTTTGCTTTTCCGTCTTCTTTCAGATGCAGATCAAAAATATGACCGGAGATACCCCTGCCTTTTATTAAATCCTTAAAACTTTTTGATCCTACTTTAATGTTTAAAGGTTCTGTTTTTAAACCATACAAAACTCCAGGAATAAATCCTGCTTTTCTAAGTCTGTTTGATGCGTTATTTTTAAGTTCCTGCAGATTTCTTTTAGCAATTTCAAGTGCAAGATTTTCCATTTTATAATTTCCTCTTTCTGATACTAAAATTAAAAATAAGGTTAAACTAAATTTTCCCCTTTAAATAATTCACTTACAGATTTGCAATCATAAACTTTTTTTATGGTTTTTGCAAGAAGATTGGCAATTGAAAGCTGTTTGATTCTGGTTTTGTCATAATCCCTGTTGATCGGGATTGTATCAGCTACAATTATTTCTTCTGCCCTTGAATTGGCAAGAATTTCAACTGCCTGACCCGAAAATATAGGATGAGTTGCTGCTGCATAAACTTTTTTAGCACCATGATCAAGCAAAATATTTATTGCTTCAACTAAAGTACCGCCTGTATCAATAAGATCATCAAATATTATTGCATCCTTATTTTCAACATCTCCAACAATATGTTCAACCTCTGAAACATTATGTTCAGGTCTTCTTTTATCAAGTATTGCCAGAGGAAGTTCAAGCTGTTTTGAAAAAATACTTGCTCTTTTTACACCTCCGACATCAGGGCTTACAACAACTGCATTTTTAATATCTTTTTCTCTGAAATATTTTGCAATAATAGGTATGGCTGTAATATGGTCAACAGGCACATCGAAAAATCCCTGAATTGTTGCAGTATGCAGATCAACTACAATTAATCTGTCCATTCCTGCAGTCTGCAGAATGTCTGCCAGAAGTTTGGCAGTTATTGGTTCTCTTCCTTCTGATTTTTTATCCTGCCTTGCATATCCATAATGAGGCATGACAACATTTATCATTCCTGCAGATGCTCTTTTAAGTGCATCAATCATAATTAAAAGTTCCATAATATTGTCATTTACAGGATCGGAAGATGTTTGCATTACAAAGACATCTGCTCCCCTGACACTATCATTAAATCTTACATATATTTCCCCATTTTTAAATTTTTTTCTCTCAACCTGACCTAATTCCATTTTTAAATATTCAGAGACTTTCAGTGCCAGCGCAGGATTTGAAGAGCCTGAAAACAGCATCATTCTTTTATTGGTAGGATAATCTCTCATCTTGCAAACTCCCTTTTATTTTAAATTTTTTTTCTTTTTTCTGTATTTTACTGCTCCGTCCAGCTTGTTAATTTGTTTCCCCCTTGAAAAAGCCATGGCATTGTCAGGAACATCACCGGTAATTACTGAACCTGCAGCAACTATTGCACCTTTTCCTATCCTGACCGGCGGTACAAGCATAGTATCGGAACCAATAAATACATTATCATCTATGATTGTTTTATTCTTTCTGAATCCATCATAATTGCAGGTAACTGAAGATGCTCCTATATTTACATTTTTACCAATTTCAGTATCTCCTATATAAGTTAGATGCGGAATTTTACTGTTATCTCCAACAATTGACTTTTTTACCTCGCAAAATCCGCCAACTTTTACATTATTATTTGTTAATGTTTCAGGACGGATGTAACTGTAAGGTCCTATATTGTTATTTTTACCAATTTTTGCATCCCGGATAACAGCATTATTAATCATGGTATCATCAAGTATTTCAGAATCTGAAATTTGAACAAATGGACCTATGATACAACCTCTTTTTATAACTGTTCTTCCTTTTATAAAAGAAAAAGGTTCGATTATGACATCATTTTGTATTTCTGCATCGACGCCAATATAAGTAGAATAAGGATCAGTAATAGTTACACCTGAAAACATGAGTCTTTCATTTATTCTTTTTCTCATTAATCTTTGAACAATTGAAAGCTGAACTCTGTCATTAACTCCAAGAATTTCACTGCTGTCATTTATTAATAAAGCTGCTGCTTTTAAATTTTTAACATTAAATTTTTCAATTATATCAGTAAGATAATATTCATTTTGCAAATTGTTAGTATTAAGTAATGAAATATTATCAAACAAAGCTTTTGAGTCAAAGCAATATATGGAAGTGTTTATTTCTTTAATTAATTTTTCCTCATCAGTTGCATCCGGCTCTTCAACTATTTTTATTATTTCT